>CAYJHK010000369.1:0-1509 GCA_964369515.1 uncultured Desulfovibrionaceae bacterium | reverse complement strand
GGTCTCCTCCCCCAAACCCCCACCCCCAAAAACTTTTCATGCGCCATATTATTTGCTTCGTAAATAATATGAAGATTATAGCTCAATTCTAGGCAGAATTACACATAACATCCATGAAGCGTTTTTCGAAGAAAAATCGCAAATTAGAATCAATGCCGTGCATTGCCAAAATTCAAGGCACTATAAAAACTTGCCGGATTTTTGGGAACAGTATATAGAAATGACATGCCACATTCCATAAAAACATTACACCCCCATAAGCACGGGCAAGAGTCGCTCACTCTTCCTGCCACGTCAAGCACTTTGGAAGCATTCAAAGATTGGCTCTCCGATTTTGCCCAAGAGCTGTCGCTGTCTGCCAAAGTTAAAAATCATCTACTCATTGCCGTGGATGAAATTGTCGCAAATATAATAAGTTATGCCTACCCTGTGCATAAAGGCTGCACCGGCGTTTGCGATCTTAATAGTATGGGCAACCACGGTATGGAAAGTGACGATGCGGATAATGATAATATGGATAAACACGTCATAACTTTACACATATCCTACGACAATTTACAACATACGCTTACTTTGATTTTTACGGATAACGGCAGCGCATTTAATCCGCTTAAAATGGAAGAACCTAATATCTTGGCACCGGAAGAAGAAAGAAAAGAAGGCGGTTTGGGTATTTTCTTGGTGAAAAAGTTAATGGATAGCGTGGAGTATAAATATGCCAACGGTCAGAATATACTGACGTTAACAAAAAATGGTGACTGAAAACATGTCCAATAAGTTCTGTATTGCCACGTTTTTGCTGTTTTTGCTTATACCGACTACTGAAAGTATGTCGCATGAACTCAATAAAAACGCCACCTTACTTGCGCATGTTCAACAGCGTAAGCAATACGATGCATGTCTGAAAAATGCTCCAAACAATACGACGCAAGCAAAAAAATGTCGCAAAGCCTACGCAAATTCACGCCGTTTGACGGCAAAACAGCTCTTTCATCTTTATATGGAGCATCCCCTTGAGGCCGAAGAGCTTTATGACGATATGCTCATAGGACTCAGCGGTCGCATATCTGCTCTGGGCAACTCACCGCTGGGAATGCCGGAAGCTGTGCTTGCGCTGGATGAACTGGGATTGAGCGGCGTGCGTGTGGAGTTTTCACCGCAAAGCATGGAGAAATTTAAGCAACTCCAATTGGGCGATACCCTATATGTGGTGGCTATTTGCAAGGGAGTATTACAAGAGAATTTTGTGCGTGTGGTGAATGCGGAGTTTTAGCGATCTAAAAGGAATCTATATATAGCAGTTCCGCTTAAAATTTGTAATGTTAAGCTCTTAAAGGGAGCGTTGACGTTAGTCTTATTTTTGGAAATATACTTTTGCAAAAGATTATTAGCTGTGTTTATTTGCCGAACACGTTGGTTCTAATTTCTAATTTTGTAAAAATTTTCTTGGGGGGGGGACCTTTTTGGAAAAAGGTCTCCTCCCCCAAACCCCCACCCCCAAAAACTTTT
>CAYJHK010000368.1:0-1634 GCA_964369515.1 uncultured Desulfovibrionaceae bacterium | reverse complement strand
CGCCAATTCAATAGATTTGCATGTACAAAATTATATTTAATCAGCGTTTCCCTAAGAAATTCTGTGGCGCAATAGATATTGTCGTGCCAGATATGCGCCTCCCCATAGTGCTGCATCCTTATGTTGCATAAGTTCCATGGGGATGCGCTTGAACAGGGGAAGTACGTGCGCTGGTGCATTATAAAATTCCTCAAGAAATTGAGATGATTGCACAATGGAGGGGTTTTTCATAAGGACGCCGCCTCCAAGATACATTCCCCCTGTGCAAATGGTATTTAAGGCTAAATGCCGACAAAATCGCCCTAAAAAACGTGCATAGAGCCGTATTTGCACGCTCCCTTGCATACCGTCCCCGAGCGACATGGCCTGTGCTGCCTGTTTTGAGCTTACTTCTTCGCCGTGTACAAAGGCATGTAAGAGTTGCAAACCTCGTCCCGACAATATATCTTCAGCACTGATACGCTCTTTTTGTAAATATTGCTGTGCAAAATCCTTGAAATTTTCCTCTTCAGAGCCATAAAAGCTCATATCTACGTGACCGCCTTCAGCCGGCAAAATCTCAAAGTGCGTAGTGTGTGAATTATGTGTATTGTGCGGATTATGCGTATAAGATGAATTGGTTACGGGAATGAGTGTTGCAACGCCAAGCCCCGTTCCTGCACCGAGAATGACACGAGGTGCGTGGGCTTTCTCGCCGTCAGTTTGTGTTGCCACAAGCGTTATGCGTGGCACTTCTTGCGCTAAGGATGCAAAGGCTTGTAAGGCAAAATCGTTTACCAAGGCAAAATTTTCAGCGTATTTTAACCATGGGTAAGGAGAAAAATCCAACCTTAGTGCCACATTGGTTAGCGTGGCCGCAAGGGGGTTGCGCCCGATTTTTTCAATAATACCGGCAACACCCCACAACTGAAAATCCATATTTTGTGGCACAATACCAAGGCTTGCAGTAGCAAAATCAAGCACTGCCTCTGTATTTTCGTAAGTGCAAATCTCGACGGTTGGGTATGTGCTTTGGGCAATATAATGTAAATTTGAGTTTTTGAGGACAAAATGCGCAAAACGACAGTTGGTACCGCCAATATCAGCACAGAATATATTCAAGTCAACCTCGTTGTTTAATGTTGCATTTACTTATGGGCGTTCTTTGTGTGGGGAGAGAAAAGTTTCACTTCAAAAAGGGTTCACATCACCACATCGAGACCTCTGCGCAATTCATAAAATTGCCAAAATACATGGATTGCTTCGCTGCGTTCGCAATGACTTTCGTTATAAAATCAAGTCATTGCGAGGAGCGAAGCGACGCGGCAATCCATGCCTTTTTGAATTGTGCAGAGCTCTTACATCAGTAATCTACTAAATTATTTCAATAATGTGCGCATTTCTTGTAGAAAAGCTTCTTCATTGGGGAAATCGCCCACAGCATGTTTTGAGAACACCACGTTTCCGTTTACCGCCACATCAAAAACACCACCGGAACCACGGATAAGTGCCACTTGAGTGTTAAATTCTTCAGTGATTTTATTGGCCAAACTGACCGCTTTTGGTTCGTAATTTCACGCTCCGCAAAATGTAATGCTTACTTCCATGATTTTCCTCTTTTTTTTAAGTGTTTATTGTATCAGATATACATAAGC
>CAYJHK010000367.1:0-1643 GCA_964369515.1 uncultured Desulfovibrionaceae bacterium | reverse complement strand
ATTATAAAAAATCAAGTCATTGCGAGGAGCGAAGCTTTGATGCAATCCATGTGTTTTGAATTGTGCAGAGCTCTTAAATTAACGGAAATTTCAAAAAAGGAGGAAGAATGGTGAGTAAGCACATAGATTATATCGATGGTATGAAGGGTTTTTGCGCACTTTGCGTTATAGTGTTGCACTATTTACTCGCTTTTGATGTGAAAGGTTTTTATGGCTGGAGTAGCGGTATCACCATAGCCGAGCAGTGGGGGCATTATTGGGAATATTTTCCTCTTTCCATTTTGACCAACATGCACAGTCCGCTCTATATATTCTTTGCTATTATTGCCTTTATTCCTGCGTATAAATTTTTCCGAGAGCACAATACCGATTGGCTGACCAAACAGACAATTGTGCGTTACTTTCGTTTTGTGCCCTATACATTTTTCTTGGCATTGGTATCTTACGGTATTTTTGCGCAAGGTTGGTATTTTAATCATGATTTGGCGAAGCTCTTACAAGAACCGTGGGATGCTGCATTATTGCTACCGGATATGAGCCTTATGGGGGCAGTGTGGGCAGGGCTTTTTGGAGCCATGACCGTTGGAGCCGGTGAATATGTCACTTCTCTATGGTGTATGCATATTATTTTCATCGGTTCCTATCTTACCTATGCAATCCTTTTTTTGCTTGGTGCAATACGATACCGCTTTGCCCTGTACTTCTTTCTATGGCTTGCAGCATTTGACGTACCGCTCTATGCTTTTTTTATTATCGGCATTGCGGCGGCAGATTTGCTGGCAAGAAATATAACCCTACATCAACTTACGTCCAAAATACTTTTTGGCTTTGGGCTGCTTTGTGTTGTGCTTGGAGAGATACCGTGGCAGGGCTTTGCTCTCACACAAGAATACGGCGCAATTTTCCACTACACCCTGCGATCATGTGGTGTTTTTGCCATTCTTTTCGGCTTATGCCAAGACAAGACCTTACAACATTTTTTTATGAATAAAGTTTTTTTGCACTGTGCTCGCTATTGTTTTGAGTATATTTTAGTGCACGCCATCATACTTTTCAGTGTTTCCGCATGGATTTTCATTGTAATTCACGAAATGTGGGGCTACGGCATGGCTTTTCTCATTGCATGTGTCACAGCCATTCCTTTGAATGTTATGGGTACCATAGCCTTTGGGACAGTATTGCAACCCATGGCGGCGTGGTTATCACGCAATGCATTGAAAAAGTACCGTCTACTGCGTCAAAATTAAAGCGCAAATCGCTTATGTATGTCTTTTTTTTGAAAAAAGCTTCATGGGGTTTTATATGTAATTCTGCCTAGAATTGAACTACTTGGCTATTGCCTTTAGTCAGCTACTTTTTATCTGGGGGGAAGGAAAACCCTTTTGCTAGCGCCAAAAAGGGTTTTCCTTCCCCCCAGACCCCCCATCCTTTCCCAAAACGCGCCCATTGCTCATCCCTATCGGGATAAGCCAACAAAATCTGAGTATAGTATAAAGCATTGGAAAATAAGCATAATTTCAATGCTACTGAGTTAAGACAATAGCCACATTCAAAAAATAACAGTGTCAGACACGGCATTCTAATTTTGTAAAATTTTCTTGGGGGAGGGACCTTTTTGGAAAAAGGTCTCCTCCCCCAAACCC
>CAYJHK010000366.1:0-1652 GCA_964369515.1 uncultured Desulfovibrionaceae bacterium | reverse complement strand
TTCCAAAAAGGTCCCTCCCCCAAGAAAATTTTTACAAAATTAGAATCACGTGGGACGATTACTGCGTCAAAGTACTTTTTTTCTCAGGTCGAGTATTTTTTTCTGGATACACTCCCTTCGCAAAAATGCACTTTTCCTTGTACTCGTCTCACGCTACATTTATTTACGGACAAGCTCTTAAAATTTTCGACAGACTGACATTGTCTCCCAACCGCCCCCTTGTCACAATTCTGACTTTTCAGGCTTAACACATTGTTTTTACAAACTTGGAATTAACATTGCATTCAACGCAGTGTCTGTCGGAAACGACAGTCTTCATAAGCGGTGGAGCATACTTCATAAATAGCAATATTTATGCTTATACTTGAAATAGTAGAAGTGTGTATTTATCAAATACTTATGAAGATATGCTTAGCAATACCATTTGCAAGGAGTTAATTATGCCAATCACAAGCTCGCTCAATTCCAATGTAAGTTCTGAAGGTACGCAAATGCGCCTTCCGAGCCAAAAAACAAATACAACTGGAAATTCACCCTTTGCTGCAATAATGCAGTCTCAAGGTGTCACAAATAATGCAATTTCTGCGCCCGGTATGCAAAATTCTGCTGCGGCGACCAAGGTGGCACTTAGCATGAATAATGCCGCAAGTAATAACACACTTTTGCAGCAGGCCGGCGTACATACCGAACGCCTCAATGTGGCACAGCAAAATAAGCAACAGCTGCAGTTATTGGATTCTTTGAGTCAAAACATGGGAAAAAGCGATAGTTTACTGGATGTTGCTCGCAATGATGTGGGTATGAAAAACATGCAAAATGTGATGAGCGGCAGTAAATTGAGCACGCCCATAGTACCCATGGCAAACTCCATTAAAGCTCAAGCCCTAGCTATGCAACATAAGCGTGACGATAAAGACGTACCCGATATGTCTCGAAGAAAATTTACCGTGCCCATGACCATAGACGGAGCCTTGGGGAGTCTTTCCAAGAGATTTGAATCAGGTAAGGACGGCATAGCGGCCATTGGTTATGACAGAACCGGCGGCACCTCTTATGGTTCTTATCAAATCGCCTCTAAAGTAGGCAGTATGGAAAATTTCCTCAAAATGGCGCAACGTGAAGATCCGGATATTGCCAAGATGCTTCGTGAAGCCGGCCCTGCCAATACAGGCTCTCGCCACGGTGCCATGCCTGATGCTTGGCGTAAACTAGCCAAGGAAGAACCGGAAAGACTTGATGCCCTGCAAAAGAAATTTATCCACGAAACCCATTACGCTCCGGCGGCAAGAAAAATAGAAGAACGCACCGACATTGACACCAAAAATCTTTCGAGCGCAACCCAAGAAGTGCTCTTTAGTACAGCAGTTCAACACGGTCCCTCCGGCGCAGCACGCATCTTTAGCCGAGCTGCTGCCGCTGCCGGCGATGTTAACGATAAAGATTTTGAGAAAAATCTCATAGATAGAGTGTATGATATCCGTAAAGGACAATTTGGTACTTCAACACCTTCCGTGCAGGCAGCAGCTCGTAACCGCATGGTTGCAGAGAAGGATTTGGCTTTGAATATGCTGCAACAAAACTCCCTAGCCTAAATAGGCTTTGAAAAAGTGCCATAATAAAAGCGTTTTGAGGGGATGGGGGGAGTTTGAGGG
>CAYJHK010000365.1:0-1659 GCA_964369515.1 uncultured Desulfovibrionaceae bacterium | reverse complement strand
TGACGCCGCAAACGGTGCTTTTTCAACCTCTATCCATGGACAGTGCGTTCAAAAAGTGCCTGTTGCAAGGAAGGCGAAGCTTTTTGCGAAGGGCGCGTATCCGGAAAACATACGTAACCGTAGCAAAAAAGCGAGCCTGACGCCGCAAACGGTGCTTTTTCAACGCACTGTCAAGCGGAGGAAGCGTTTCTTGCCTAGCTTTATGATATAACTCCCGGCTATAAGAGGCGTTTGCGCATCAACGCAACGTTCATCGTTTATGGTGAGGGCGTTTTCCTTTATTAGCCTACGTGCTTCACCACGGGATTTTACCAGTCCGGCAGCTTCCAAAAATACTGGTGGCGTGCTGGTTTCACCTTCTTCGCACTCATGGCAGGGAGCATCTTCCGGAACTGCACCGCCCACAAAAACAGCATTGAAGCCTTGGCGTGCTTGTTTGGCAGCTTCTTCGTTATGATAGCGGCTAACCATTTCTTGAGCCAAATCTTCTTTGGCAATTTTGGGATGTAGGCTACCTTCTTGTACTTGCGTTTTGAGTTTTGCTATGGTTTCAAGGTTTTGTGTCGAAAGTAATTCATAATATGTCCACATCAGTTCATCGGAAATGGACATGACTTTACCAAAAATATCGCTGGGGGCTTCGTCTATTCCGATATAATTGCCATAGGATTTGCCCATTTTGCGAACGCCATCGGTACCCACCAACAAGGGCATTGTGATGATGCATTGTGCTTCTTGAGCGTATTGGCCTTGCAGGTGTCTTCCGACTAGCAGGTTGAACTTTTGGTCGGTACCGCCCATTTCCACATCGGCTTTAAGTGCTACGGAATCATACCCTTGGCACAGCGGATAGAGGAATTCATGCACAGCGATGGGGCGTTGTTCTTTATAGCGTTTTTCAAAATCATCACGTTCAAGCATACGGGCGACGGTGTAGCGTGAGGCAAGGCGAATGAAATCGGCTGCTCCCATTTCTCCAAGCCATTTGGAATTGAATTCCACGACCGTTTTTTCGGCGTCTAGAATTTTAAATACTTGTTTTTTATAAGTTTCAGCATTTTCAAGCACCTGTTCACGGGTGAGGGGAGGTCGTGTTTCATTTCTGCCGGAAGGGTCGCCAATGGATCCGGTAAAGTCGCCAATGAGAAAGACAACTCTATGTCCAAGTTCTTGAAAATGGCGCATTTTATGCATGACAACCGTATGTCCAAGGTGTAAATCTGGGGCGGTGGGGTCAAAACCAACCTTTACGGTCAGAGGCTTACCACGAGCAATTTTTTTCCGTAATTCTTCAGCATCAATAAGCTCATTGATACCACGGGTAATGTGGGTCATTTGTTTTTCAATGTCAATTGTGGGCATAGTATTTCCTTAAGGTGCAAGAAGCACAAATTTTGAAAGGATTTTACAGTTAACGAGTATATTGTCAAGCGTTGGGTTATAAGACTTTTTGAGGATGCACAATTAGTGTAAATTCAGTGTATTACGTGCTGAAAGTATGCATTAAGAATATTTTCTATACTGAGCAAATGAGCATATTTTTAAGGAAACACTGATTAATTATTTCTTTGAGGGGGGAAGGGGAACTTTTGCCAAAACCCAAAAGCTTCCCTTCCCCCTCAAACTCCCCCCATCCCCCACGGCATTCTAATTTGCGAT
>CAYJHK010000364.1:0-1670 GCA_964369515.1 uncultured Desulfovibrionaceae bacterium | reverse complement strand
ATTAAATTATGGAAAGCCACAATTTATGGGGTGACAACATAAAACCAATGCATTATAAGGAAAGCACAAAATGCGCACGCACTTGTTTGCGCACTTACTTATTAATGTATGCGCAATATTTTTTTTCGTAATATGGCAGGAACTTGCTTGCGACTTTGAGGTTATCATGTTAAAATTCATAAATATCTTTATTTTTTTCGTCACGATTATTCTATGCTCCCACACACAAATTTGGGCAGCAACAAAACCGCAAGGCATGGAAGTCTATGGTACCGTAGCCCCTCATCCAAGTAAGGATCCTTCGAAAACAACTCAAGCCCCTCCGGCAACCGAACAGAGAAATAATCAAGGATTTCAAGTCTATCCCGTTAATCCACCCAAAAGTAACACACAACAAACCGCCCCTGCGCTTATACAGCCAAACACAGACCCCTTAGCTGCACCGCAGACAACGCAAGGGCAAGGCTCAACCGTTCGCCAAAGCGTTACCCCCAAAACATCAAATGCGCAAAAAGCACCCGCACCCACCGAAGCGGAAATGAAAAAAACCTATGACCTAAGTATGCGAAATTTTGCCAAGGGCAACTACCAAGAGGCCATCAATACTTGGAAAAAACTTGCAAACGACGGATACGCTCCGGCCATGATCGGGCTAGGACTTATGAATGACAATGGAAGTGCCATCGCTAAAATCCCTGTAAATACAAAGGAAGCCCTCATCTGGTTTCGCAAAGCCGCCGACCTTGGGCACCGTGACGGCATGTATCACCTTGGGCGCATGTTAGTCCATGGACGAGGGGACGCACAAGGCAAAAAATACCCCGACACCGCCGCTCAATGGTTCCGCAAAGCTGCCGACCTTGCGCAACACGATGCCCAATATGCCCTTGGGGTCTTGTATGAAAACGGCAACGGCGTTGTGGGCAATATCAAGCACGCTGTTTCATGGTATAGCCTTGCGGCTGCCGGACAAAATGTACCTGCGCTCGCTCGGCTTGGGCATTTTTATAGGGTCGGCAAGGGGGTTCCCAAAAATGCGGGACGTGCCACCCTCTTACTCTACGGCGCAACCATGGCCGGCAATGCGGCCGCACGCCAAGAGCTTTACAATATGGCCTTAGAGCACTTTGGCGATAAAAAAATGCCTCGAGTGACGCTTTTTGGGCTGGATCTTGCCGGCAATAAAGGTATTACACGCTCAGCCATGCGAGCAGCACTTTCGGTGTCACAAATCCCACCAAAGACTGAAGATATTAAAAATATTTGCGATGTTTATGCCGTAACCCCCAAAATTCCCGGTGCCAAGCAAATGGCTGCATGTTACGGTGCGATTTCCCCAAACAGCAATGCGGCAGAACAAGAGCTGGGCTTTGTAATAATTGACTATCCGGTCAAAGAGGCCGCTGAAGCTGATGTCATCCACAATATGGTTGCAGAGCGCTTTGGCCCGCCCACCGCCGGTGAAAAGGGGCGTGCTTTTATATGGAATTTGGGAAATGCCATCGTGGCTACACAGTATTCGCCAACCAACAAGGAAGTCGGATTAATGTATATTATACCAAGAGTTTATCATATGACTCAAGGAAAAAAATAGCTATGGGCGGTACTGTATCACGTATAGCCATACGTGGCTATTGCCTTTAGTCAACTACTTTTTATCTGGGGGGAAG
>CAYJHK010000363.1:0-1679 GCA_964369515.1 uncultured Desulfovibrionaceae bacterium | reverse complement strand
TTTCCAAAAAGGTCCCTCCCCCAAGAAAATTTTCACAAAATTAGAATCACCTGCCCCTCCCCTCAAGAAAATAATTAATCAGTGTTTCCTTCACTCTTTTTCAACGTTTATAGCGTGAGGCGTGCATAATACCGCCTCCCGTTGCGCTCAACATGCACCAGAACCTGCCTAGCCATGCGGTGAACACGGAAAATATCCAAAAAGTCCTTCATGGTACGAGTGGGAACATTGCCAATGCCAACAATTTTATCGCCTCGCTTAAACATGGTGGCTGCACCATCCGGATTAACATTTTGCACGTAGATACCGCTGCGAATTTCGCTGATGGTAAATCCCCACTGCCGATAAAGCATTTTGAGCGCAGTTGCATTGGTAAATTCTTCGGGTACGACGGAAAAGTTCAACAATTTTTCTTGCCGCCATACTTGTAGGGTAATGGCTTCTTCAGGGGTATGATTGCGTAAAACCTGAAAATAATCTTGTCGATCACGTACATCAGTATTCCCCATACGCAAAATAACATCACCAAGCAAAATACCGGACTTAACTGCCGGGCTATTGTCAGCAATATTGGTCACAAAAAGTCCGCCGGTTTTTTTAAGATTAAGTGCCATGGCAATGCGCTGATCCACATCTTGACCATAAATACCCAGCCACAAAGGAGAAATGGTACCTTTATTCAAAATACCTTGCATGACACGCTCGGCCTTACCGATGGGGATGGCAAAACCAATGCCTTGCGCTCTGGAATCAATGACCGTATTTATGCCAATCAACTCGCCCAAAATATTGAGCAAAGGCCCCCCACTGTTTCCGGGATTAATAGCTGCATCCGTTTGGATAAGGTCGGTGAAGATACCATCGTTACTACGTATACTGCGCCCGGTGGCAGAGACAACGCCCGTGGTCACCGTATGCGAAAAACCAAAAGGATTACCGATGGCTATAACAGTTTCACCCGGCATGATGTCAGCATCTGTACCCAACGGTACCGTGGGTAAATTTTGTGCACCACGGATTTTGAGGACGGCAAGATCAAAGTCAGCCTCCGCCCCCACCACATCAGCTTCAAATTCTCGTCCATCCAAAAGGTGAATGCGCACCACATCACCGCCTGCAATAACATGGGCATTGGTTAGTACATAACCGTTGTTCCCATCCACAATCACACCGGAACCAAGGCTGGTATGCGTTCTACTTCGCCCATTTCGATTGGGCATTTGAAACCTGGGTCCGAAGAAAAACTCTTCAAAAGACCTGTTGAAACGCTGCCTTACTTCACGAGTACTCGTAATATTGACAACAGCAGGGCCAACTCTAGTCACTGCTTTAACCACAGGAGTTTGGCGTAAAGAATCTTGCGCTAAAATTTCTGTATGCGCTAAGAAAAAACATATTAGAATGCAAACAGTTATACAAGCAGAAACATGAACTCTCGGCAAAGGAAAATACTTCATAGACTAACCTCATTCACTCCGTAAGGCGGAATTTCATTTAAACTTCTTAACGAGCACGGACAAAACTCTGATTATTACCAAAACTAAGGAAACACTGATTAATTATTTTTTTGAGGGGGGGGGAAGGGGAACTTTTGCGATTACTACGAACTTTAGCCAAAAGCTTCCGCGTTGCTCTCGATTTGCGTAAAGCTCGCTAACGCAAACGCCTTCGGCGCCCGT
>CAYJHK010000362.1:0-1685 GCA_964369515.1 uncultured Desulfovibrionaceae bacterium | reverse complement strand
GGCATTTGGAGTGAGCGTGCCTTTCTGAAAAATGCATGAAAATGCGTTTTTCAGCGTCGACTAAGTTAGGGCAATAGCCACATTTCGACAAAATGAAGTATGCTCTTTCGCTAAGTGAGCGGCAAGAACTAAACATCAATTAATAATCATCATAACCACACTGCGCCCAAAATCTACACTGTTAGTAATGCATTTTGGGCGCACTGCAGGCTATTCAGACATATTTCCCCAAGCATTCAACAAGGGTATCATCAATGTATATAAATGCGCAAATTGCTGTGTGAGTACATTTTCAGGCCAAAAAACCATGCGGATAGGAATGGCTTGTCCGTTAACTAGATTGCTTGCCTGAATATTAGGTGCAGCGTTTGCGTCGGCCTGCCCCTGTTCCTTATTCTCACCTACTATATAGCTCTGTAATCGTTCAATCATATTCGGCTCTGTACCGGAAATTCTCAGCACAAAGCTTGCATCGCCTTGTGGCTGAATATCTTCGATATTTCCATGCACAATACCGTGCTCTAGCACAAGATAAACAATGCCGTTTTTGCGTAAATGTGCGGCCTTGTCTGCGGACATATTAAGTCTGAGCGTAAAATTGGCACCTTTTTCCGGTAAAATATTAAATAGTACCGTATCTTTCGCCAAAGAAATTCCGGCTTTGGGGATATCTCCCACCAAGAATCCATTCACATTGGCAACAATATGCTCGGCAACTATATTACTGCCTGCTTCCTGCCCTAAGCCGGCATTGCCCGTGGGAATATATGCAGGATTGCGTGCTCTTTCGTCTCGAATTTTATACAGTTCACCCTCAATGGCCACACGCTGGCGGCTGGCGAGCTCAAAATTTGCCTTGGCACGTTGCAATTTCTGCCGTGTGTTGAGTTCTGCGTGGACAGCATTACGATAGGCTTGGCTGTTACTTTGAGGCATGGCTCGCAACTTCACAAGGGTACGGGCATGTTCTGTGGAGTGATGTTCCACAGCTTGGCGCAAGGTGTTTTCTTCATGCCTTGCCAAAGCGGTGCGCCTTACCATATCCGCTTCCATATTCGCCGCATCAGCCACTCGTGAGCCGATATCACCGGAAAATGCTCCACGCACCAAGGCACTGGCATGGGGTAATTGTTCGGCGTATCCTGTGAGGTCAATTTTCACAAGCGGCTGTCCTTTTTGCACATGCTGATTTGGTGTAACCAAAACTTCTGTAAGTGAGGTACTGATGGGTGTAGAGACAGGGATTAAATTCACTGTAAGACTGGCACGATTTTCAAGGCGAGAAAACATAAACCATAGGAATGCAACGACCATAAGTACAATAAGTACCACAAAAATTTTCAAAACTCCCCACGAACGCCTTGGGGGAGCGGCCGGTTGCAATGATAACATTTCGGACATATAGCACCTACCTCCATTGAATGAATTACTCTAAGGGAACGCCGGCTAAATAGATTTTTGTGGATTGCCACGTCGCTACGACTTAAAGAAACACTGATTAATTATTTTCTTGAGGGGGGAAGGGAAATTTTTGCGATTGCTCAAAGCTTTGGCCAAAAGCTTCTCCTTCACCTCCCAAACGCTCCCTATTCTTTCAAGTCGCTTTTATTATTGTAGTTTTTAATAAACTAACGTGGCTATTGCCTTTAGTCAGCTACTTTTTATCTGGGGGGAAGGAAAACCCT
>CAYJHK010000361.1:0-1703 GCA_964369515.1 uncultured Desulfovibrionaceae bacterium | reverse complement strand
TTCCCGAAATGCAAGCAAACTTATCAATTGCAAGAGGATGGTAATCCTCAATTTGATTGTTCGTTTTTGGGATGATTTTCTTTGTTTTACGTTGTTTTTCCGTGACTACGGGACGGGGGGAACGTTTACCTTTCAGAATGCCGATTGGTTCCGGTGGTAAAGATAGGGGCGACCCCTTACCGGGGCGTAGCGGTTTTGCCACGCCGGAAGGCATATTTTTTCTTGGCAACCGTTCGCAGGATAAACAAGAATTGTGGCTGAAAGCCAAGGATATTCTGACCCATGCCTTGCTTTTTGGTGAGCATATCTTCATAAAAATTTAGTGAGCAAATTAAACATAACTAGTCATAATTCATGAAGTATGCTCTCTATTAAGGTTCGGTTCGGGTAAAACGGAAACGCTTGTGTCGCTTTCTTACAACGCTTTGGCAACTGGCAGCGGACTTTTTTACATTGATCCAAAAGCTTCCCCAAAACTTGCGGTACAAATATGGCAAATGGCACGATTTTTAGGACGTGACGATGATTTTCGGGTGTTGAATTATGTGATTACGAAAACATGGCGGGAAAGGTGAAAGGGAAATCGCACGTCGATTGCATTGATATGGGCAAACACCAATAATCCTTTCACTTTTGGCTCTGCCGAAGCATTAACACAGCTTTTGGTTTCGCTTATGCCGGCGCTTCCTCAAATGGGGACGGGGCGAACTCCATCTTTGCGAATTACGAAAAAGGGGCGCAAGCCCTCACTTCCGGTGTCATGTATGTCCTATATTTTGCAGTCGACTTGCGTGACAAGGGCATTTTGAAACTTTCCACGTCCGTCATTCGTGATGCTTTGGCTCTCGAAAAATGCCCAAAAATAAGTAGTCATGGCACTTAATCCGGAGCTTGCTGCCCAATCTCGCGTGATTACGCAAAATAGCCGATCTCCCTTGGCAACGTCCGGGTGGATTTCCGGGCGTGAAATGCCCCATCTCGTAATCCAGCCACCATCTTTTGCAGAACAATTCGGCTATGCACAGTCTTACTTTGGTAAAGCTTTGTCTTCTCTTACAGATACTTATTCTCATATTTACGGTGCAGAGGACGGCGAAGTAGACTTTGCCGATGCCATCATGCAAAGGCGCATCCTTGTGGTTTTATTGCCGTCTTTAGAAAAGATTACGCAAAAATGAGCAAGAATTGACAAGCCTTGGCTCTATCTGCGTAATCAAGCCTTTCAGCCATTCGCAATGCTTGCGCCGTGGGATTTCACAGATAATTAGGGCGCAAATTGAGGGCGATGCCCTATTTTTTGAGCTCATTTTGGAGGCATTACCCCTTTCCGAAACGGAGATCGTGGGCATCGGTCCGTATCTCTGCATTGTTGACGAATATGCCGCCCCAATTTCAGCGGTTACACCGGGCTTTGAAGTGGTAATTACGAAAATCTGGTCAAGGCGGTGGCCTTGGCATTACCGCCCCATACATCTTTATGACGCTAGCCAAGATTATGCTGGCATTTTAGAAGCAGACAAAAAAGGCGCACAGCAAATGGTGGCCAATACGTCCATAAAAGTGTTTATGAAGAATCAATATTCAAACTTTACTGGACTTTTTTGTATAAGAAACTTATTTGTTTTTAGTAGATTAACTCATACAGTCATCCAATACTGTCCTATGAAAATGTATGCTGTCCGCTTAGAATAGGGGTTATTTTG
>CAYJHK010000360.1:0-1729 GCA_964369515.1 uncultured Desulfovibrionaceae bacterium | reverse complement strand
TTTTTCCAAAAAGGTCCCTCCCCCAAGAAAATTTTTACAAAATTAGAATCACGTACCCCATCCCCTCAAAACGCTTTTATTATTATAGTTTTTAGTGAACTACAGATTGCATTTCTTAAAAGATTAGGATAAAAATTCATGTTTCAACGCCAATTCAATAGATTTGCATGTACAAAATTATATTTAATCAGCGTTTCCATAAATATGACTACGTGGCTATTGCCTTCAACCCTCAAGAAAATAATTAGTCGTCACTGAAAAACATGTTAACAATGTAAAAGTAAACATTTTTATTTGTATATTTTGACAAAAAAATCTTTAATTTTACACTGCTAACGTGTTTTCAGTGACGACTATTTAATCAGCACTTCCTTTACTTCTTGCAAATATAAATAGCTTGCTTTACTATACAGTAGAAAAAATTTTTTAGAGGAAATATTATGCTTACTCTTGTGCTTGCGGTGGGACTTGCGTTAATTATTTCGGCGATTTGCTCATTAACGGAGACCATGTTATATTCGGTTTCTTGGGCGCACATTGAAGACCTTCGTAAAAAAGGAAAACTTTCCGGAGAATTGCTATTTCAAATGCGCTCACATGTGGAAAGACCCGTAGCTGCTGTACTCACCCTAAACACCATTGCCAATACTGCCGGTTCTGCCGTTGCCGGTGCAGCTTTTTCTTCCGTGTTTGATTCCGTCTATATGGGAGTTTTTGCTGCCATTTTCACTTGTCTTATCTTGATTTTTGGCGAAATTATCCCCAAAACCATTGGTGTTCTTTATGCCAATCCCGTCTCTTCGGTGCTTGCTAGGCCACTGTTTCTTATAACAAAGGTTTTTATGCCCATCATTTGGCTTTCTGCATACATCACCAAGCTTATTGCACCAAAGCAAGGTGCTGCGCAAATGTCGGAAGAGGATATACGTGCCGTAACCAGCCTTTCTCGCAAAGCCGGCAGTATTCAGCCCTATGCGGAAAAAACCATTACCAATGTACTCTCACTTGAACGTAAGTATGTGAAAGATATTATGACTCCACGCACCGTTGTTTTTTCTTTGCCCGTGGATATGAATATAAACGATGCCTATAAGCTGCCGGATATGTGGCATCACAGCCGTATACCTGTCTATGCCGAGCACAATGAAGATATCGTGGGTATTGTGGAGCGTCGCACCTTGGGCAAGAGCATGTCTGAGGGGCACGACGGTTCCTTAAAAGACAAGATGAGTCCTGTACATTTTGTTCCTGAAAATCAGACACTTGATAAGCTTTTACAGTCTTTTTTAAATTCTCGTGTCCATCTTTTTGTGGTGCTTGATGAATATGGCGGACTTGCCGGCGTGGTTTCGCTGGAAGATGTGTTGGAGGAAATATTAGGGCGTGAAATCGTTGATGAAAGTGATGTTGTGGTTGATTTGCAAGAGTTGGCTCGTAAGCGTCGTGAGGAAGCCATAAGCAAGGTCTCAAAATAAGAATGTGTAGGGGGGAGGATTTTTTGCCTGCCCCCAACATCACGCCATTCTAATTTGCGATTTTTTTGTGGGTGGAACTTTTGCTAGCGCCAAAAAGTTCCCCCCACACCCCCCTCAAAACGCGCTTTCCGCTTTTTTCTTCGAAAAAAGCTTCATGGGATTTTGTATCTAACTCTGCATAGAATTGAACTATTATAGACATATTATTTACGAAGTAAATAATATGGCGCGTGAAAAGTTTTTGGGGGTGGGGG
>CAYJHK010000359.1:0-1772 GCA_964369515.1 uncultured Desulfovibrionaceae bacterium | reverse complement strand
CAAAAAATATCGCAAATTAGAATGCCCTGATGACATTCTATGGTCGAGGCATATTCTCTATTGCTGTTTGAATTTTACTGTTTACGCATTATTTTTTTTACGTCCTATGAGCACATAAAAAGATGCTATGGAAACAGCAATTAAAGTTATGTAGTTAGTAAAATTTGAACCGAAAAACAAGTAATTTATGCCGGAAAAGGTTAAAAAATTTACCCCGGCCAGTACTGCACAAAACACTGCTGCCCTTGCTTTGGGCATGGGCTGTTTGAGCACAAAATAGCGTGTAAACATAGGTACTATTAGACCAATCAGCCAAGCTATCACCAGCATCAAAAGTCTCATACCAAAAGAATCATTCAATAAACCTGCATCATTCATTGTAACAAGCCTCCATAAGAATTTTTAGAAAAAAATTCGCGTGAAAGTGCTAAGGTTTCCCACCGGAAAATACCAGCGTTTCCTCCATTTATCACAAAACATTTTACCATACCATTTCAGCACTGTCAAAACGTAAAAATAAGCGTTACAAATACAGGTACAGCAATGCTAAGCACCATGCCGGAAAAAATCCCCATGATGGCGTATTGCTCACCGGCGTAACGGGCAATGACCGGCATACATGTGTCCATGGTGGTGGCACCTCCGGCAGCGACAGGTGCAAGCCCGCCGGCCACACGCACCATTAAGGGCGCCATGAGCAAGGTTACAAGCTCACGGCTCACATTGGCAATGAGCGCCACAGATCCCAATTCTGGATTACCGAAGTTGCTAATCATTACACTGGATAAGCTGTAATAACCAAAACCTGCGCCCACAGCTAGGGTGTCTCGAAAGTTTATGGCATAATTGAAAGCCTGTAAAATACCCCACGCAAAAACAACGCCGAGCACCGTGCCAAGCACGCTACCTATGGGAACCATAAAGATCCTTAATCCAAAATCCTTAATTATAAGGAAATTCTTAGTATCAAACCCCATGGACATACCTGCAAGAACCAACATTATATATAAGGAATAACTCAGCAAATCGCCGCTTAGTGTCCGGTCCACCAACTCTTGTGTTCCCACGGCTACGCCGCATAAAAAAAAGAATAAAATAAGCAAGGCGCCCTTCATTTGACTTCTCCGCTTGCTTGTTCATGCTTTTGTTCAGAGGTTTGGTCATGACCTTTGTCTAAGAGCTTCGGAGGCGGTAAATCGGGAAAAAACGAGCGAAATAAAAAGCATAGCACAAATATACTGCCAAATGCACTGCAAAGACCAACGACAACACCTTGGACACCAAGATCGGCAAGGCGCAGCAAGAGTTCTTCATTACTCCCAAGGTTCAGACCGATGAAAAAAAGCATGGCATAAATAATGCCGGTTAAAGCGTGTCCTGTATTATTAACAATCAACGAAGACTTACGCAGTGCATAACCAATAGGTATACTTACCACAATCAGACCTACCTCTAAAATCATATATGACCTCTCAATATTTTTTATCCGCAGACAAAGTATGTCAAGTGAGAGCTAAAGGCAAGTGAGAACTGGGAGGAATTTGTAATAGATTTACGGCATTTCAAAACATTGTTACTTGAGATAATTCTTGGGGGAGGGACTTTTTTGGAAAAAGGTCTCCTCCCCCAAAAACTTTTCACGGCAATCCCATTTACTTCGTAAATAGGATTGCTATAAGCATATTTTATGCGAAGTTACATATAAGACCCAAATGAAGCTTTTTTCTGCGAAAAAAGCTTCATGGGGTTTATATGTAATTCTGCCTAGAATT
>CAYJHK010000358.1:0-1772 GCA_964369515.1 uncultured Desulfovibrionaceae bacterium | reverse complement strand
GTGGGGGTTTGGGGGAGGAGACCTTTTTCCAAAAAGGTCCCTCCCCCAAGAAAATAATTAATCAGCTTTTCCTTAATCAGTATTTTCTTTCGTCTACAAGAGTTTACAGGTAAAAACTATTGTGTGATTATTAAGTCAATACTATGCATCTTCGAGCTTCTTTCCTTGGTGGGACCAAGTTCAAATGTACACGAGGCGGGATCCCAGCCAAGAGCTGTCGCAACTTCTTTCACAATGCCGGCGGTATTAATGAGCGGATGGCGTTTGAACACTTGCGGCAGACCATAGGTCAAGCTACAAACGAGACATTTATCGGGACGCTGGTGCAATTGAAAGCACAGAGTCACGCTTTTTTCTTCCTGTTGTTTCAACACAAGCTTAATATCATAGGCTCCTTCTTCGGCATCCCCATAGATGGCGTCAAAAAATTCATCACTACGTGCTTTGGGCATTAATTTGTTCAAAAAATCCTTGCTGAGAGTAGGTTTATCCATGTTAGTTTCCTTTTTGTAAGCACAGCTTCATAAATATTTGGCAAATAAATCCTTAAAAATTATTGTTTTATAAGAATAATGGAATTTATAAATTTATGAAGTATGCTCATCTGCTTAAGTGAATTGCGCATACGTATATCTATACAAAAATGTTTTTTTTGACAAGTGCGTACACAGTATTATTTGTACAAAAATTCCAACTCACTATTATTTATTACAATATCCTCCGCTGCTAGTATCCGCTTGCAACGTGCAAATGAAAATTGTTCTTGTAATTCAAGGAGATAGAGAGGTTTCAACTCATCCTGATAGCGAGCTAAATACGCACACAAGCCCAAAATACGCTCAGCTGTGACTTTGGCATTACGCAGGCTACGCACGCTTAAAGCATTGTGCCTTTTGGCAAGCCGTTCACCGTGTTCATCGAGTAACAAGGGTACATGAGTATAGGAAATTTTGTTAAGACCGAGTAATTCCTGTAAGTATATCTGGCGAGGCGTGGATACAAGAATGTCACGTCCACGCACAATATGCGTTATGCCTTGCAGGGCATCGTCCAGCACAACGGCCAACTGATACGCCACCACTCCATCGGAACGTCGCAGGGCAAAATCTCCTCCAATGTCATGTAAGCTATAGTTTTGCTTGCCGTAAATGCCATCTTCAAAGCTGAGCACTGCGCTTTGCCCCTTGCTATTTTGCGTGCGCAAGCGTAAGGAGGCTTTGCGCCCTTGCTGCTCTTTTTCTCGCTTGATTTTCGTACGTTCATCTGGGCTGAAATGGGCGCATTTTCCGCTGTAAGGCGCACCCATATCCTCCACATGTGGAGCACCGGCAAGGCTGCGTAATTCTTTGCGTGTGCAATAGCACGGATAGAGATTTCCTTGCTCTTCCAAAGTGAGCAGGATATGCTCGTAATACGCTTTACGTGTGCTTTGCAGGAGTATATCGCCATCCCAAACAAGCCCAAGCCATTGTAAATCTTGGATAATTGCTGTGGAAAATTCAGAACAGGAACGCAGCGGATCCAGATCTTCTATTCGTAAGCGAACGGAAGCATTCATATTTTTTGCAAACAGCCATGTCCACAAAAATGACCATACGTTGCCAAGGTGTAATAGCCCGGTGGGACTGGGTGCAAGACGAGAGATGTATGCGTTTTGGTCGCTACTCATAAAAATCCATTATGCGCCGTTTCTATGTGCACGGCATTCTAATTTTCTAAAATTTTCTTGGGGGAGGGACCTTTTTGAAAAAAGGTCTCCTCCCCCAAACCCC
>CAYJHK010000357.1:0-1786 GCA_964369515.1 uncultured Desulfovibrionaceae bacterium | reverse complement strand
GGTTTTCCTTCCCCCCAGATAAAAAGTAGCTGACTAAAGGCAATAGCCACGTAAACTTTTATCCTAATCTTTTAAGAAGTGCAATCTGTGGTCCACTAAAAACCACAATAATAAAAGCGTTTGAGGGGAAGTGGAAGCTTTTGGATTTTTGCAAAAGTTCCCCTTCCCCCCTCAAAAAAATAATCAATCAGTGTTTCTTTAACTTTTCTGTACCAAACAGCCTCACAGCGTCACCAAAATATTGTCATCTTCCACATTTAAAGGTCGCACAGGTACAATTCCCCGTACTGTAGCTTGCGTTGTAGTGTCCGATGTTATAAGCTTGCAAGCCACATAATGCGCATCGACACCTTTGAGGCTTGACATATGCCCATGGTCGGCATTTTCGTCCATTTGTCCATCAAAGACCACTTGTAAAGTTTTTTCCTGCAAAAGTGAGTGCAAAAAGGCTTGTTTTTGCTCTTGCACCAATTGGCGTACCCGTGCTGCTCTTTGCAATTTCAGTTTATGCGGCACTTGCTTGTCAAAAGCAGCGGCGGCTGTATTCGGTCGAATGGAATAAGGAAAGACATGGGCATAGCTAAGGTTAATTTCTTTAATCAAATTCAGTGTTTGTACAACATCATCTTCTTGTTCTCCGGCAAAGCCCATGAGAATATCTGCGCCAAGTCCAAGTTGTGGCAGATGTTTGCGCATTATGTGTAGGGAATTTGTAAGTTCTTCAAGGGAATAGTGCCCTCGTCCCATGCTTTTGAGCACTTTTGGCGAACCGTGCTGTAAGGAAAGATGTAAATGCGGACAAAGGAGGGATGAGCCCAAAAAGACCTCAATCCCCTTACTGTTAAGTTGGCTGGGTTCGAGGGATGAAATGCGCAAACGCATTCGCCCGCCCCACTCCGGTGCCAAGGATTTTTCCAATAAGCGCACCAGATCCCAAAAATCCCATTGTTTATTATTATCGTGCATGGGGGCTAGATCACGCCCGTAATGGTGTAAATTTATACCGGAAAGCATGATTTCACGATGCCCGGCCTCTAAAAGTCTTTGCGCCTCAAGTACAACTTGCTGCGGCGCACGGCTTATGCTCTTTCCACGCACCAAGGGAACGATGCAATAAGTGCAGCGATGCGAGCAGCCGTCTTGCACTTTGAGTACAGGGCGAGTGCGGGCAAAGCTGCTGATGAAAAATCCTTCCTGTTCAGAAAAGGGGTTTATTTCCGCCGGTATGGGCACATCTTGACGTTTAAAAGCTTCCAAATGCCATGGATTTTGCATTAGCAGGGCTTTTGCCCTTGGCGGAATGAGCACATCAAAATATGTTTCGGGGCGGACATCTCCCGTACCCGTATTATCTCGCCGGTTGTACCGCACATTGAGGCTTTTTTCCACCAAATGTGCCGCACAACCGGTCAAAATGCGTAGACATGTACTCTTATTTTCATTGTGCGCACGCTGCCAGCGATAGAAAGCATGACGTGTATCACGTTCACCTCGGGCGGTAATGGCACATGAATTTACCAAAAAAACTTGCGGCGCAGCTTCAAGCTCCACTTCCTCTCCGCCAAAACCTTGCCATGCTTCACGTATGGCTTGACTCTCATATTGATTGATTTTACACCCAAGGGTAACTATATGAAAAGTCCAAGGCTTATCAGGCTGTTGAAAAGATACCATCTGCTGCGTCATCGATAAAACTCCAAACATTTTAGGTATGTCCAATACACTGCCACGTTACGTGATTCTAATTTTGTAAAAATTTTCTTGGGGGAGGGACCTTTTTGGAAAA
>CAYJHK010000356.1:0-1813 GCA_964369515.1 uncultured Desulfovibrionaceae bacterium | reverse complement strand
TAATCAGTAGGCCAAGAGTTCAATTCTCTTAGTTGGCTCCAGAAATTTCAAGCACCTATAACAAATAGCTATAGGTGCTTTTTTTTTGAGTTATAGCTTTTTTGAAATTACTGTACCCCAAAGATTACTTCCTATTATGAGTGGAAATTTTTGAATAATTTGAACGCTTACAGTTTTATATTCCATAAGGTGACACGCCATGAAACTACAATCTGTACATTTAGAAAATTTTCGTTGTTTTGAAGATATCACCATAGATTTTCATGAGCAACTCACGGTGCTTGTGGGTGCCAATGGGAGCGGCAAGACTGCGGTGCTCTCGGGAGTTTTTGCTAATATTGCAGCTATTCTTTCTTTTGTCCAAACTGAAAATGCTAAAAAATATGCCTTATCTCCTAAAGTGGATAGAAATTTTACAACTAGCAAACCTTTCTCTATGGCAATAACCTTAGCTTCTGGTAAGGAAAATTTTTTTTGGAAAACTCCCACGACCGAAACAAAAGATAAAATACATCTTTATGGATATGACAGCCAATGTAATGATACTTTTTTGAAGAAACATTTTGCGGAAGATAACATCCTTCCAGTAATTGCTTCCTATAATTCCTACAGGCTTATTCCAAGTGGCATGTCTTCAGGCGACAGAGCTTCATGCACAGACAGGTTCTCCATATACGACACTTGCTTTGAGCCAAAGCTTGTCTTTGACGAACTGATGACATGGCTCGATGCCGAAGACGCCCGTGAAGCAAGGGCGCAGCGTGACGGCATTCAAGGCGAAGATTTCTCCATCATCGCTGCCATTCGTGAAGCCATTGCCAAAATGCTCCCCGGTTATTCTAATTTCCGCTTTATCAACTCTCCACCCAATTTTGCCGTAACAAGAGATGAAGACGGTCAAGCTGTCATGTTTGAACAGCTCAGCTCCGGCTATCGTGTGATACTTTCTTTAGTGCTGGATATTGCCTATAGAATGGCCGTGGCCAATGGCAAAGAATTATACAAGGAAGGAAAATCCGTTTTAGACTCCCCAGCCATCATCCTCATTGATGAAGTGGATTTGTACCTCCATCCCTCATGGCAGCAACGTGTACTTTCAGACCTCATGCGCACCTTTCCCAATGCGCAATTCATTGTGACAACACACAGCCCGCAAGTACTTTCTGCCGTAAGGCCGGAACATATCCGCATTTTACACGACAACAAAGTGCTTAAGCCCGGCCACGGCACTTTCGGCGCAGAAAGCTCGCGTATTTTATCCGATGTTTTTGGGGTGCAAACACGCCTTTCCAGCCTTTTCATGGGCGTGGATGAAGAAGATTACCCGTTGGAAGCAAATATTGAAAAATACTTCAACTATATTGCCGAAGAAGCCTATGACAGCCTTGAGGCAACGGAATTGCGCAAGGAGCTGGAAGACATATTACGTGATGACCCTATCCTTACCCGTGCCGATGCGCAAATTGAAAGAGCTCGCCGCCTCAAAAGCCGGAGAGAGCGCCATGCGTAAACTCTCAAGACCACAAAAGCCGGCAGATTATGACAGTATTGTTTCAAATTTTTCCTTACAATACCCGGCAACCCAATCGCACAAAAGCGAAGGTGTACGTTGGAGTGCCTTTAAGAGAAAGCAAAAAGAGCTTCATCACCAAATAAAACAAGCCCTGTACGACAACCAACAAGGATTATGCTCCTTCTGTGAATGTTCCTTAATGGAGGGCAACAAAGAAATTGAACACTTCATTCCCAAAGCCCTTTCAACAAATGTACAAGATTGGACATTAAACTTTTCCAACCTCAGCATGAGCTGCCG
>CAYJHK010000355.1:0-1817 GCA_964369515.1 uncultured Desulfovibrionaceae bacterium | reverse complement strand
TGGCGCAAGCAAAAGTTCCCCCCACAAAAAATATCGCAAATTAGAATCACGTGGTATCCATGCTGCAAAGCTACGTCGTATTCTTGGTTTCCTCAATGTTGCAACTTGTCCGGAAGACCTAAGTATTGCATCGTTTCGACTGCATCCGCTTAAAGGGGAACTCCAAGATTATTGGGCAATCACCGTAAGTGCTAACTGGCGTGTTATTTTCCGCTTTGTCGGCATCAATATTGAACTTGTTGACTATCTCGACTATCATTAAAAATAAGGATTTATTATGTTGCACAATCCTCCACACCCCGGTGAAATTTTACGTGAAGATGTTATTGTTAAGCTTGGCTTGTCAGTCACAGAGGTGGCCGGCCGCCTTGGTATGTCTCGTGTGGCCTTATCTCGAGTGCTCAATGGCAAAGCAGCTATTAGTCCGGACTTGGCGTTAAGGCTTGAACTTGCAGGAGTGAGTACGGCTCGAGCTTGGTTGGCTTTGCAAGCACAATATGACTTAGCTCAAATAATGACTGCGCCACTGCCTAAAGTTCATGCTCTTTGTCCTTAAACGACGAAGAATCCATGAATTTTGTCAATTGTAGGAATGGCGCAAAAGTCTCTTACGGTGACTGTTTATGCAAAAACTCTTGCGTAAAGCGAATGTCGCCTCGGCCGTTTTTCATGGGAGCGATGATAAAGCCCAGCGTTCGTGCTTGTTCGTCGTGAAACTCCGTACCCACGGGTACGGTGATTTTCTCCTTGGATACGGAGTGATAGAGCACGTCATGTTCCAACACATTGGAACTGTAACCATAATCGCCTGCTGTGCCGACGTAACCGACCACAGGGTACTTCGTGTCCACATAGGCTTTGCTCTTGCCATTTTTGAAATAGTACCAGCCGGCTATGATCCATTGACCGGAAAATTTGTCGAAAAAATAAAAACAGGCTTCAACGCCCTTCTTTCCCGGACTATCCACCGTAATATCAAAGCCAATGGCATCGATTTCTTCGGCCTTACTCGTGCTATATGGGGTGAATGAGGTAAGCATCGTACTTATAAACGTAAGCAACAAGATTTTTTTCATAGATAACATCATAAATCCTCAAAGCTTTTGAGCAAGTTATGCCCGGTGCAGCCATTGTCGGCATTGTCTTCGGTGAGGCTGATTTCAAAAAGCGGCCAGCCCTTGGTGTCGGCCTTCACACGGGTATGCCGCAAGGCGATACGGGGATTTTCCCGAAAAGTTAGGCGAGCTTTGGCGGCGGCGGCTTTGAAATGTTCCGGATCAGCACCAAAAAGCTTTTCCTGCAAGGCATTTTTCTTCCCCTTACCTGACCAGATACAATTTTGCGAAATGGCAAAGAACCAAAGGTCATTGGTGAAATTGTAAAGAAAACCGCTCCCAAAAGTCTTTGTTCCGTCGGGCACATGATATGTTTGAAAAGAACGAGGAAAATGATATGAACGCTCCATTTGCTGTAAACCACCCTGCCCCTTGATAATCACAAAAATATCTTCTTCAGGCACATGCACATTGATGGTAAGACTTGCAGCGTGCGCTGAAAAATCCTGCAACAGAAGCAGACAAACAGATAGCATACAAAGTAAATATCTCATTTCCAAATCTTGGCAGAAAGCGGAACATTTTGCAACAGCATAATTAGTCGTCACTGAAAAACATGTTAACAATGTAAAATTAAACATTAACATATAAAAATTTCTTGGCTACTTGAGTTTTTCAGTAATTATAAAGTTAATTTTTACAATAACTTATTCTAGAAATGGATTTTTTGCCGCAGGCCGTGCTTTTGATAATCTGCGTTAG
>CAYJHK010000354.1:0-1879 GCA_964369515.1 uncultured Desulfovibrionaceae bacterium | reverse complement strand
GGGTGGGGGTTTGGGGGAGGAGACCTTTTTCCGAAAAGGTCCCTCCCCCAAGAAAATTTTTACAAATTAGAATCACGTGGAGTTTGAAGGGGGAAAGCGAGCCTGACGCAGCAGCTACCCCTTTTTCAACGCACTGCCCCGTTAGCATTCTACGAAGCATACAGCCAACCCCCCCGTACTCGTTTCTTTGAATTTAATATTCATATCACGGCCGGTTTCATACATAGCTTGGATGCAAGCGTCCAGTGTTACCATATGTTGTTCGCCTTGTTGGCAGGAAGTGAGCAAGCTGGCATTATATGCCTTGAGTGCGCCCATGGCGTTGCGCTCAATGCAAGGGATTTGCACATAGCCGCCTACAGGGTCGCACGTAAGCCCAAGATGGTGCTCAAGAGCTATTTCCGCTGCATTTTCGACCATGTGCACAGGGTTTCCACGAGCATGAGCCAGCATAGCCGCTCCCATGGACGAGGCAACGCCGATTTCGCCTTGACAGCCCATTTCCGCTCCTGCAATGCCGGCATTGGCTTTGGCAAGATAACCGATGGCAGCGGATGCAAGTACACCTTCACGTAAAGCTCTTTCGCCGATATTCATATCGTGGCGCATGGCGTAGAGCAAAGCCGGCATGACTCCGGCCGATCCGCAGGTCGGCGCAGTGACAATGACTCCGCCGCCGGCATTTTCTTCAGCGGCGGCAAAGGCATAGGCATTCAGTTTACCCATAAATCTGTCTTGCTCGTGGGGCATGGATTGCGCTTTATGATGAATGAATTTGGCCTTGCGATGTACGCCCAGTGTACCCGGCAGCGTGCCTTCGGTGTTTAAGCCACGCTCAACGCTCATGAACATTGCGTCTATGATGTCTTCCAGCTTTTCTAAAATTTGAGGGCGAGACATGCCGGTAATGGCGCATTCGTTTTGCAAAATAATTTCGTGTAGGGTGAGTCCCGTTTCTTTGAGGTGTTCACGGAGTTGATACATGGAATTATAGGGAAAACAGGGCTTGCCAAGTTCCGGCGCCTGCCAACCTTCCCATTGGATGAAGCCGCCGCCGACGGAATAATATTCACGGCTAAACAGCGTATTTTCCTTGGCATCTTGTAAGCGAAAGATGAGCGTATTACTAAAAGGCTTACTATGATGTACGGCACCGTCGTGTATGAAGGATAGGCCCGTACTTACGGGATGATTTTGTCCAACATTGACGGTATGCGTTTTGTTTTCAGTCATTTGTGCCAGAAAATTTGGGGGACAGGACGCCGGTTCATAGCCCAACAAGCCTGCAAGAATAGCCGTTTTTGTGCCGTGCCCAACGCCTGTTGCGCTTAAGGAGCCAAGCAGTTCAATATGTATGGCGTGTGCTTCCGTTATGTTGCCGCTTGTGAGCTCTTGGCAAAGTCCCAGAAAGTTGTAAGCCGCAAGCATGGGGCCCATGGTATGTGATGATGATGGTCCCGGCCCCATTTTTAAAAAATCAAAAAGCGATGTTTCAATGGGGGGCTTATGCATAAGGGAAGGAGTGCGTAATTCTTTTAATGCCATGATATTGTACCTTTCTATTTGTGTTGTGTGCTTAACAGGCTGCTAGCTTTTCGTCGTCTCTATATCAAGATTTCTACATAATTGTTTTTTTAATATAGCTTTTCTGTGTAAAGTGTGTATCCACACAGAAATACAGAAATGAGAGTTCAGGGGTAAAGGTAGTAAAAGTAGTCATTTATCGTCGAAGCAAAGCTCCGCCTATTTTTGATTTTCGGTAGCATTGACTACCGTCAACGCTCCAAAGACGTTGCGCAATGAATTACGCAGAAGTTTTATATCAATAATTGGGGGATTTGTAAAGAGTGTATGTTGTGCCGTGTAATCGGGTTTATGG
>CAYJHK010000353.1:0-1890 GCA_964369515.1 uncultured Desulfovibrionaceae bacterium | reverse complement strand
GTTTTGGCAAAAGTTCCCCTTCCCCCCTCAAAAAAATAATTAATCAGTGTTTCCAAAAAGTAGCTGACTAAAGGTAATCGCCACGAAAAATAATTAATAGCTTGGAAAAAGTTTATCTATCTAGAAATATGTTCATATCCTTGGGAGCTTTAACCGTGATACTGCGTTCAACTTTTTGCTTACCGTCGGCGGGTACGCTTACATTCCAAACAAGCGTATTATCAGGGCCTTTTGTGGCTCTTGGAGAATCGGCATATAAAACACGGATTTTTTCGTGCGCCGCTTGTGTTTCCGGTTCTTCGATGCGTACTTTTACAGAAGTTTTGCGTTGATTATACACGGTAAACGTCCATTTCCAGACCCATGTTTGTTCTCTTTGGATAATGCCGTCTTGACCGGACTTGCGCACAGTCTTGGCAATATCTACATTAACCAAGGGGTCGGCGCCGAAAAAGAGTGTGGTTCCTGTGCTTTCGGGCGTGAGCATGTTTTGTCCGACAGCAACGCCGTCGAGGAAATAATCGGCCTTTCCTTGGGGTAGGAAGGCGTTTTTAAAGTCAACCTCGGCACTGAGCCACACACGACCGTCTTCGGCACCGCGCGGACCATAATTTGAGGGGCGAGCTATTCTTTCAAGCTCACGCTTGATATGTTGTTCGTGCAAGATGAGCGTGGTTTCACCTTCGGCGATGGTGATATTTTTCTGTAAAACCCAGCTGGCAAGAGCAGTATTTTGCTGAAAAGAAAAAGATTCATTGCTGGATTTTGCTCTTAAATTACCGGGGCTTGACATCATCATAACATTGGGGGCACTGTCACGCTGCATATTATTTCTTTCGGCAATAACCCACGAACGCAGCTCTCCCGGGCTTTGAACATCGCCGGCGGCTGTGCTAAGCTCAATGCGTGTATTATTCCAATCCATATCGCTATTTTGCTTTATATGTGCTCGTAATTGCACGTCAATGGTGTTTTTTTCAGAATTGGCGCTTATGCTGTACATGGGCGTCCATTTGCTGTCTTCCAAGGTATAAGCATACATTACATGCAGTTCAGTCTTGTCCTTGAGCTCACTATCAATCACCACCACCAACTTTTTGCTGAGCGGCGTTTTATCCTTAAGCATGGCCATGCGATTTTTGATGTGCTGCAATTCTCTTTTGGCAGATTGAAGACGAGTTTCAATGAGCGCAAGGTCGGGAAGGGCTTTTTCCATGGCGGCACGAGCCTCATCGGGCGGCAGTTTCACTATGGGGTCATAGATGGCATTGTTTTTGGCGATGAGCGCAGCAATGGAACCGGAAAGGGAATCGGCCTTGGATTCAAAGGTTATGCGCAATTTTTCCAATGTGCCCATGGGTCTGAAAGGGTCTGCAACTTCAGCACTATAAGATACGATAGTACCTTGACTTTCACCATTAACCTTGGGGAGCGTCAACTCAATGGCCGTGGCGTCCTTGGGCAAGGGAAGCTCAAAAACTTTTTGACCGTGCGCTTCAAGAAGATGTACCTTACTTTGGGCAAAAATGCGAGCATTGTTTTGACTTAAGACCACCCTGTAGGGAACGGCAGGTATGCCGAACGAGCTTTCATTCACGTCTGCACCTTGAAATTTTTCAGCTGCATTGGCAGTGGTTAAAGGGTGCAAATTAAAAAAACAACCAAGAAGAGCCAAAAATACACAAATGTGTTTTCTTACCATGTTAATAATCCTCTGTTTCATCGTTATTCATAATAATATTTCCATCGCTTTTGGGCTTTTGCACATAGAAATACCCAATATATAAAAAGCCAACAATTAAAGCGTTTTGAGGGGGGAAGGCTGCCCCAAACTCCACGTCATTCTAATTTTGTAAAAATTTTCTTGGGGGAGGGACCTTTTTGGAAAAA
>CAYJHK010000352.1:0-1952 GCA_964369515.1 uncultured Desulfovibrionaceae bacterium | reverse complement strand
GGAGGAGACCTTTTTCCAAAAAGGTCCCTCCCCCAAGAAAATTTTACACAATTAGAATGCCGTGCCGACAAAATAAGCACAAGATTTTTTTCAAAGGCGTATTTGCACTTCAGGTCTTTAAAGTTAAATATTGAGGCTACTTCCCACATTTATTGTTCCGTTTGAACCATTTGCCATTCTTAATATTTTGGTGTAGCTTGTTTTTTTTCATTTGAAAGTCAAAATTTTTTAAAGCTATGGGGTTAGGCTATGAAAACAAAGTTTATTTTTGTAACGGGCGGTGTACTTTCTTCACTTGGTAAGGGGCTTGCGGCAGCCTCCCTTGGTGTCTTGTTGCAAACACGTGGTTTGCGTGTGACCATTCAAAAGCTTGACCCTTACATTAATATAGATCCGGGTACCATGAATCCTTTTCAGCACGGTGAAGTTTTTGTCACCGATGACGGTGCGGAGACGGATCTGGATCTTGGGCATTATGAGCGTTTTTTGGGTGTGCCCATGTCACGTAAAAATAATACCACTTCCGGTGCTGTGTATCATCGTGTGATAGCAAAAGAAAGGCGTGGAGAATATCGTGGCGGTACCGTGCAGGTTATTCCGCACATAACCGATGACATAAAGAATTGTGTGCTGTCGCTGGCCGAGGGTGAGGATGCGCCCGATGTGGCCATTGTTGAAATTGGCGGTACGGTGGGAGATATTGAAGGGCTTCCTTTTCTTGAGGCCATACGCCAGCTGCGTTCCGATCTTGGGCGTGATAATTGCTTAAATATACATTTGACCTTGGTTCCGTACCTTCCTTCTGCCGGCGAACATAAAACCAAGCCCACGCAGCACAGCGTCAAAGAGTTGCTCTCCATCGGTATTCAGCCGGATATCATCTTGTGTCGCTGCGAAAAAGGCATACCGCAGGAGCTTAAGCGTAAGATTGCATTGTTCTGCAATGTGGATGCCGATGCGGTGTTTTCTGCGGTGGATGTGAAAAATATTTATGAAGTGCCGTTAAAATTTTATGAAGAAGGATTCGACCAAAAAGTGGCTATAATGTTGCGCTTGCCTGCACGTAATGCCAATTTAACGGCATGGCGAAAACTTGTGGAAGATTGCTCCAATTTGCAGGAAAGTGTCACCATTGCCATTGTTGGTAAATATGTGGAATTAAAAGAAGCATATAAGAGTTTGCATGAGGCACTCGTACACGGGGGCATAGCCAATGGCGTGCGTGTGGATCTTCGCTATGTGAATTCCGAAGAGATTAGCTCAGAAAATGTGACCAAGGCTTTTGCCGGTTGTCATGGCGTGCTTGTGCCCGGCGGTTTTGGCTATCGTGGTGTTGAAGGTAAGATAGCCTCCATTAGCTATGCGCGTGAAAATAAAATTCCGTTTTTTGGAATTTGCCTTGGTATGCAATGCCTTGTTATCGAATTTGCTCGCAATGTTGCCAATATTGCCGGAGCTAATTCCGGAGAATTTGATGAAAATTGTGCGGAAAAAGTCATTTACTATATGACGAATTGGCTCAATCCGCATACGGGCAAAATTGAGCGTCGACATATGGACAGTGATTTGGGCGGTACCATGCGCCTTGGTTCGTATGCGTGCAAGCTGCATGAAGGCTCGCTTGCTTTCGCAGCCTATGCTCAAGAAAATATACACGAAAGACATAGGCATCGTTATGAATTTAATAATGACTATTTGGAAATCTTACGTGAACACGGGCTTGTTTTCAGCGGCATGTCGCCTGACGATAGTTTGGTTGAAATTGTGGAGATTAAAGATCATCCGTGGTTTTTGGGTTGTCAATTTCATCCGGAATTCAAATCCACGGCCATGCACGCGCATCCTCTTTTTAAGGATTTTATTTTGGCTGCCAAAAAACAAGCTAGGAGTTAGCGGACACGTGATTCCGAATGTGTTAATAATTCTCATTAACATATAAAAATTTCTTGGCT
>CAYJHK010000351.1:0-1956 GCA_964369515.1 uncultured Desulfovibrionaceae bacterium | reverse complement strand
GGGGCAGATGCAAGGAAGGTGAAGTTTTTTGCGAAGGGAGTGTATCCAGAAAACATACATGACCGGAGCAAAAAACGAGCCTGACGCAGCAGCAGCCCCTTTTTCAACGCACTGCTAAACGACGCTGATAATGGGTACTACTATAGGATCCCTATCCACCACACGCCGAAAGAATCGTCGCAATGATGAGCGGATACCGTCGTGCAGGCGCATGAGTTCATCGCTGTTATTGGCGTTGCCTGCCTCTAGAACATCGAGCACAAGACAGCCGGCATCTTGCAGAAGGTGTTTTAATTGCGCTTCAAATACAAAGCCTTTGGAGCTGATTTCCGGTCCGTGCAGGACTTTACCGGTATCGGCATCCAGTACGAGTACCACAAAAACTATGCCTTCGCCGCCAAGGATATGTCTTTCACGTAATACAGCGTGTCCAACATCGCCGACGCCTTTGCCGTCCACTAAGGTGCGGTCGGCGTCAATGCGTGTTTCGAGGCGCACTTCATCGGGTAATAGGGTGAGTGGGGTACCGTTTTCAATGATGAAGGTACGTTCTTCATCAAGGCCGCATTCTTGCGCCAAGCGACAGTGTTTTACAAGGTGACGATATTCGCCGTGTATGGGGACAAAATTTTGCGGTTTTGTGGCAAAAAGTATGTCTTTGAGCTCTTCTTTATGGGCATGACCGGAAGTGTGAATGTCGAGGACACTTTCGTAAAAAACTTCGGCACCAAGTCTATACATATTATTGATCATGGCAGAAATGCTGCGTTGATTGCCGGGAATCATGCGTGAAGACATGATGATGGTGTCGCCTTTTTGCACTTGCAGTTGTTTGTGCCCGCCTGCCACCATGCGAGCAAGGGCTGACATGGGTTCGCCTTGCGCTCCTGTGACCAATAAAATAATTTTATCTTCTTTAATATCGGGTACGCCATTGTGGGCATTGAAAAAAGAGGGAGGCATACGCACAAAGCCAAGTTCTTTAGCTTTTTCAATGTTATTGGCCAGAGATTTTCCGCTGATGACCACGCTTCGTCCGGTTTGTCTTGCAATGTCAAATACTTCTTGTATGCGGTGGATATGGCTGGAGAAAAGTGTTATGACAACCCGTGCTTCGGCTTGTTCCACAATGGCATGAAGTGCTTGTTTTACTTGTCTTTCCGGAAGAGTGCGTCCTTCACGTTCCACGTTGGTTGAGTCGGACAGTAAGAGGCGTACCCCCTCATTGCCGGCAAAATCTTCAAAAAGGCGTAAATCCGTACCGCTTCCTTCGAGGGGATTGTCATCAATTTTAAAGTCACCGGTGTGCAGGATTTTTCCCACCGGTGTCTGTACGGCTAAAGCAAAGCCTTCGGGTATGGAGTGGCATACGGGGAAAAATCGGAAGGAAAAATCACCGAGTTCCGTGGGAGCAGGTGGCGTTTGACCCCATATTTCACCGTGCACTTCCACGAGTTTAACAAAATCAAGCAACCCACGTTCACGTAATTTATGTTCCACAAGTGCAAGGGTAAAGCCGGAACCATATAGCGAAATACCACGTACAATGGGCACAAGCCAAGGCAATGCGCCAATGTGGTCTTCGTGTCCGTGGGTTAAGACAATGCCAAGAAGTTTGTGACGAATGGAGTAGATATGCTCAAATGACGGGATGATGACATCAACGCCAAGGTGAGAATCGTCGGGAAACATTAGCCCGCAATCAACCATGACAATGCCCTTGGGACATTCCCATAATTGACAATTAAGCCCTATTTCGCCCACACCGCCAAGGGGTGTTATGGTAGTAAAGTTTTCGTACATATTGTTTCCTAGATTTTACTGTACACTCTAAAGCTTTGATGAGCAAGGTTTATTTAAATGATAATTTTGTGCTGAAGCGGCACTGTGATTTTAAGCAGGGGGAGTATGTTGTTGCAGTTTTAAACATTCAAGATAAGTACTTACCGTAAAGCT
>CAYJHK010000350.1:0-1958 GCA_964369515.1 uncultured Desulfovibrionaceae bacterium | reverse complement strand
TTTTTATATGTTAATGAGAATTATTAACACATTCGGAATCACGTGCCAAACCCCCTCCCCCAAAAACTTTTCACACGCAATATTATTTACTTCGTAAATAATATGGCTATTGGCTTTAGTCAGCAAAAAGGCACTGCGTTGAAGCAATCCATGCCTTTTGGGATTGTGCAGAGGTCTCAAATCGCATCAAAACTTACTTCGAGCGTGATTCCACAATATTAATGATGACCTTATCCATATCCTTCATGCCTTGACTGGAGATTTCTTCAAGATTTTTCACAGTGGTTTCGATTTCATCATCTATAATCCCTTGCAGTTCCGGGTAATGTCCTTCCAGAGCGAGTAAGGCCGCATGACATGCCTCTAGGGCGGCTGTTCCCACTTTAAGAGCGCAAGTTTCCTTGGCTCCGTCGCAAATCATGCCAGCCAAATTGCCCAAGATAATAGCCATAGCATTGGCAGCTTTGCTTACCTTAGCTTGGCAAATGGTAAAACTTTGCTGTAATGCGCTTGCATTTTCCTCTTCGGGAGCAAGCATATACACAAGTCCGGCGGCGGCACCGGCTCCTGCACAAGCTGTGCAACCACAGACGGGACTAAGCCTGCCTAAACGACTTTTAATATATGAGGTGGATAAATGGCTAAAGGCTAAGGCTTCGGCCAATTGCGTAGAGCTTTTATCAGAAACCTGAGACATCATGGTGATGGGAATAATGGCAGTAAGCCCGTGGTTACCGCTTCCGGCACTGCTCATGACAGCTTCTTTCAAACCTCCCATGCGAGCATCAGCAGCAGCGGCCGTATATGCCTTAATGCGCAATGATTGTGAAGCAAGGTCTCGCCCTGTGGGCAAAAAGGGTGTATTTTGTAAAATGGTGCGCCCTGTTTGCAGCCCCAAGGGCATCTCCACGCCTTTAAGTGCCATGTCCATATTCATGCGTGCCCCTTGCAAGAGGTAATCCACATCAGCGGCTGTCATGGTCTCTAAAACAGCCACCACTTGCGAGTAGGACATGGTGCTGATACGCTCTGCTATGCTAAGCTGTGCTTTGTCATCTTCCTGTGTACCTTGCGGCGATTGGGCATCGTATATAAGAACATCATCCTGATATATTTTAATAATATTATCGTGTTGCTCACTAATAATACATTGCGCCGTATGTCCCGTATCATCCTTGAGGTGGGCATGAACATATACACCATGGAAAGTGGTATCCGAATAAATTTCAACACAATGCTTGTTAAGCAACTCAACAGCTTGGGGAATAATTTCCGGTTTGCAATCCTTTAAGACTTCCAAACCATAGGCCGCATTACCTTGTAAAATGGACAATGCAGCCGCAATATTATTACCCTTCATTCCCGTAGTGCCGGGTATGCCCACAGAAGCACCGTTCTTGAAAATACCGTCACTTACTATGATTTTTGCATGTATAACAGTTCCTTGTAAATATTCCTTGGCTTTGGCCACGGCCAGCGCCACGGCTCCGGGTTCAGTACAGCCAAGGGCAGGCTTAACTTCCTCAGCTAAAAATTCTGTAAGCGTAAAAGGGGGTTGTGACATAAAAATATTCTCTTTTATAGTATTTTAAGTTGACATTACTAATGTCAACTTTTTAAAGGCACACTTGCTTCGGCACTTAACAGCGCAAATAAATTGCGCTTATGCCTACGCAGTATTTGACTGCTCTCGCAGTCAAGATAGTAATTTCAACTGAAATTACTATAAGTTAAATTGGCAGGAACACTGCTCAACAGCCTATTGAAAGACTCAAATCGAAACAATGGGTTGAAAAGACAGTATGCGCTACGCATTACCAAAGCTGGGATAAAAAGTCAAATTGCTTATGAAAATGTTGTATAATTATTTTCTTGTGAAGCGAAAGGAGACCTCTGCATTCTAATTTAAGACCTCTGCACAATTATTTTATTATATAGCTTTATATGCTAAGTATGAT
>CAYJHK010000349.1:0-2001 GCA_964369515.1 uncultured Desulfovibrionaceae bacterium | reverse complement strand
CTTTTTCCAAAAAGGTCCCTCCCCCAAGAAAATTTTTACAAATTAGAATCACGTGAAATAACAACACCTTTAGCGGTGCGCAAGGAAAATTATGTATCTAGGTTTGGACGTTGGCGGAACGCATACGGATGCCGTGCTGTGCGCCGAAGGGCGAGTGCTTGCCACGGCTAAAGTGAAAACGCTGCATACGGATGTGCCAAGTTCTATTCACGCTGCGCTGGCTGAGCTTTTGTCTGCGTATGCAAAGCGTGATGAAGGCGGAGTAGGGCAGGGTGATAGCCTTAAAATCCAGCGTATTACCATTGGAACCACGCTTGGACTTAATGCGCTGGTGCAGGATAGAATTGCGCCGGTGGGTCTGTTCATAACTGCCGGCCCCGGGATGGATCCCATGCGCTTTGTGGAGCATACGCCCATGGCACGTTATGTGTACCGTGTGCCCGGTGGGCTTGACCATCGTGGGCAAGAGGTTACAACTCTTGACCTTTGTGAGTTGCAAAGCGTGGCTAAGGCGTGGTATGCAGCCGGTGTGCGACATTTTGCCATTGTGGGTAAGTTTTCACCTCGCAACGCCGCCCATGAGCAGGCCATTGCCAACGAGTTGTTGCAGCATATAGACATTGAAGCGCACAAGGTGAGCTTGAGTCATAATCTTGTGGGAACATTAAATTTTCCTCGTCGCATGGCTGCTACATATTTTAACGCCGCCATTCAAGCCATCCAGCGTGAATTTTTAGAGGCGGTGCGCACAACGTTGCACGAGCTGGGCTTACACGCACCGGTATTTATGTTGCAGGCCGATGGTGGAGCGATTTTCTGGGAAAAAATGTATCAATATCCACTTTACTCTGTGCTTTCCGGACCGTGTGCCAGCGTCATGGGCGCCATGGCTTTATGTCAACAGCCTCATGATGTGGGTGATATTGATAATGTCGGCGATGCCATTTTGCTGGATATGGGCGGTACAACTACTGATATTGCCTTATATGCCCATGGTGTACCCATACTTGATGCTGACGGCATGTGTTTGGTGCATGGGCAAGACAGCTACAAAACTCCCTTGCGTTCACTGATGACTTTGTCGCTGGCTCTTGGCGGTGACCATGTGCTGCAAGGTGATGAAAATGCAGGCCAAATTGCCGGGAATACTGGGCAAGCCGCTGCCTTTGGCGGAGAAAAGGCCACATTGCTCGATGCCTTTAATGTTTGTGCTTTGACGCAAGGATGTGCAACGCCGGCTACGGTAGGCGATGTACAGGCTTCACTTAAGGCTTTGCAATTTTTGTGTGAAAATGAAGAACAGGCTTATGAAGTGGCGAAGAAAGCCGTGGATAATGCCTTGGATGCTATCTTGCGGGGCATGGAGCGGCTTATGCACAGGCTTTCGGGTAAGCCGGTGTATACGTTAGAAAAATTATTGGAAGGCTACACTTTTAAGCCGCAGCATGTATATTTTGTGGGTGCGCCGGCTCAATTGTGTGCGCAATTTTTAGCACCATATTTACAGACGCAACTCAATGTGACGGTGCATGTTCCGCCTTTCAGTGCCATTGCCAATGCGCTGGGGGCGGCTTTAACGCTTCCCACAGCACAAGTGGAACTTTTTGCCGATACATTACAAGGATTTTGGTCTATCCCCACCTTGAACTTGCAAGGAAGGGCGGACAGGAAATTTACGCTTGCGCAGGCGACGGAACTTGCAGTACAAGCTTTGCAGGCTGACGAAAAACAAGATGTGGATGTGGTTTTGGCAGAAAGTTTTGCCATTTTGGATAGTTCCGGACGTGGTGGAAAAGATATGCGTATTGTATGTCAATGTCGCCCCGGACTTGTGGAGTATGTAAACTGTTAAGAAAACGCTGATTAAATAAAGCTTTATGCATATAAGTCTATTAAGTTAGCATTAAAACATAAACTTTTATCCTAATCTTGCAAGAAATGCAATTTGTAGTTCACTAAAAACTACAATAATAAAAGCGTTTTGAGGGGATGGGGGGAGTT
>CAYJHK010000348.1:0-2017 GCA_964369515.1 uncultured Desulfovibrionaceae bacterium | reverse complement strand
CTTTGGCAAAAGTTCCCCTTCCCCCCTCAAGAAAATAATTAATCAGTGTTTCCTTTAACTTATTGCTGTGGAGCGATGCATTTTGCGGCTCCACAGTATAATTTTAACAAGCGGATTTATTTATGCTTCATGAAGTTTACCTTGCACAAAGCGTGCGCAACCAGATTTCTGACCTAAAGCCCTACACTCCCGGTCTTGCCATAGACGATATCAAGGAAAAATATAATCTTGATAATGTTATTAAAATGGCCAGCAATGAAAACCCCTTGGGCGTTTCACCCTTGGTACAAGAGCGTGTTCAACGAGCTGCAAGCTCCATATTTCGATATCCTCAAAGCGGCAATCCTCGCTTAACCCAAGCTATTGCAAAAAAGCATCATATGGAAGCAAACCGCATAATTGTGGGTAACGGCAGTGATGAAATCATTGACCTGCTCATACGAGTGCGTTGCACAGCAGGCAAGGACAACATTGTCTGCTTTAAGCCATGCTTTAGTATGTACAGTGTGCAGGCGCACATATGCGGCGTTGAGCTGCGTCAAGCCAAACTCAATGAGGATTTTTCCTTCCCCTTTGAGGAGCTACAAAAACTTGTGGATGGCAACACCAAACTTGTCTTTATTACAACACCGGACAATCCGTCGGGTTATTGCCCCACACGTTCAGAAGTACTGGCCTTTGCAGAGCAATTACCGCCAAATGCATTGTTGGTCATTGACGAAGCCTATATGGATTTTGCCGATGAAGAAAAATTTTCCCTGCTGTACGCACAAGATAATAGCAATATTTTCGAAAAAATAGCCTTTTTGCGCACTTTTTCCAAAAGTTACGCCCTTGCCGGCATTCGCCTTGGCTATGCTATCTTACCAAAAGCTTTGGCAGAATTTATGTGGCGAGCACGTATGCCCTTTTCCGTAAATATTTTAGCGGAAGAAGCCGGCCTTGCAGCCTTGGAGGACACGGTATTTTACGAAACAAGCTTACAAACTGTACATGAAGGCAGAAAGCAATTAACAAAGGGACTTGTGAACATTGGTTGTCATGTATGGCCAAGCTACGCAAACTTCTTGCTTTTTGCCCCGCCAACCACAACGACAAAAAGCATTGCGGAGATATTTGAAGCTCTTTTACAAAGAGGCATTATCATTCGTCCGCTGAAAAGCTATGACCTACCCCATCTTTTCCGGGTAAGCGTTGGAACCGCACAAGAAAACAGCATTTTCCTACAAATTCTGAGTGAGGTTTTATAATGGATTTGCATTCACCCATAACTATTATCACTCTTGACGGCCCTGCCGGTGTCGGAAAATCCACCTTGGCAGGCTTGCTTGCCGGCCATCTTAAAGTTGCCTATCTTGACACCGGTGCCATGTTTCGCACCCTAGCCTTGAAACTTGGTGAAGGAGCTGAACAGCGTGACCCCGAGGAGCTCAGAACTTTATGCAAGCAATGGGAATTCACGCTTACAGGCCATGGCGTGAGTAGCACATTGCTGTGCAATAATAGTGCGATACGCAGCGAAATCCGCAGCGAAGAAGTGGGGATTTTGGCATCACGTCTGGCAACAGTAGGTGTTGTGCGTGAAATCTTAAAGGAAGCACAACGAAACATTGGGGAAAAAACTTCCCTCGTGGCCGAAGGGCGAGACATGGGTTCTGTTGTCTTCCCTACGGCTCGCTTTAAGTTTTTCTTGGATGCCTGCCCCGAAGTACGTGCCATGCGCCGAATGCGCCAACTGGAAGAACAAGGACAAAGCGTAGACTTGAACGCTCTCACCGCACAAATCCGTGAACGTGATGCTCAAGATCGCAACCGTGTCATTGCCCCTTTGCGTCCGGCTGCGGATGCTGTTATTATTGATACTTCCAAACTTGACGAGCACGCCGTACTTGGAGAATTACTCAAGCATATATATGCCGGAACAACACTATTGGCGTAAGACTTGAAGGCTTGCCACAAAGCAGTCCATCACGGCATTCTAATTTGTAAAAATTTTCTTGGGGGAGGGACCTTTTTG
>CAYJHK010000347.1:0-2018 GCA_964369515.1 uncultured Desulfovibrionaceae bacterium | reverse complement strand
GGGTTTATGGTGACTTGCTTGAAAAATTTACCGGAAAAGCATTGAATTTTCTTGCATAAACTGTATTTTTAACATATGAATTTGTACTATATACAGGCAATACTACATACTCACACCAGAAAGACACAGAGGAGGTCAAAATGTATTTTAAATGTATCTTATTGACAATTTTCTTATTGTTTTCCTCGCCAATGGCTTATGGAACCGAATTGAACTCTGCGGTTAAGAGTGGTGATGTTGAGCTTTTGGAAAAAATCATTTTGGAAGGTGCTCATCAGTATATCGATGTTGCTTATGATGATAAGGATGATGGCAAGTCTGCCCTGATGCTTGCGGCTGAGCTTGGTAACATTGAGGCCGTAAAAGTGCTCTTAAAGCATAAAGCCCATATAAATCAAAAAAATGCTACCAACGGTCTTATGCCCCTAGCTTATGCGGCTAAGGGGGGGAACACTGCCATCGTACAATTGCTCATTGAACACAATGCTACAAACAATCAAAACAATGCTTATGGTAAGACTCCCCTTATGTATGCTGTAAGTGAAGGACATGCTGAGGCGGCTAAACTGCTGCTGGCCTATGGAGTCAAAAATAACGAACCAGACATAAATGTCTTGGATAGGCATGAACTTTCAACGCTTATGTATGCCGTTATGAGCGCAGACGTGGATATTGTGAAGCTTATTCTTGCCCACAAGGCTGATGTGAACCTGAAAAATTCGCACGGAACAACCGCCATCAAATTGGCACAAGGCAATAATACACAAGACATTGCCAAACTCTTGAGGGAGGCCGGCGCAAAAGAGTAATGAAAGGTGATGGTACTGTCTATATGATTTCGACTGCGAAAGTGTGTACTTGCGAATGAAGCTTTTAAAGACATGAACACAGCTCCCCACTTTGTCAAGTTCTTATTTCTCTAGACTCAAGTAGAAAAACATCCTGAAAATTATATGGGCGATTCTCCGAGTTTCGATAAGGAGGTGTCCTATGGATAGCTTTCTGTTAAACATTCTTGCTGTGGTAATAGCAGGTGTATTAAGAGCTTATCCGTAAATAACGTATCGCGGCCGATTACTGCGTCAAAGCACATTTTTCCTCAGGTCGAGTACCAAAAGACGTACACTCCCTTCGTAAAAATGCACTTTTTCTTGTACTCGCCTCACGCTACATTTATTTACGGATAAGCTCTAAGTGGCATGATTCTAAAGTGGATTAACAATACCGTGCTGTTTGCTCCTATATCAGTCGAAGCTGAAAAACGCATTTCCATGTATTTTTCAGAAAGGCACGCTCACTCCAAATGCCCCTTCGGGGGCGCCGGAAGCAAGTTCCGGCTCATTTTACGTGGCGCAAAATTTTCACTATCGTTCAAATTTTGTTAGCCGTCACAGAAAAACCGTGTTTTAGCACCATAAAAATGCCGGAAAAGTGCATTCCATGCCCTTGTTTTCGGCATTTTTATTTGCATATTTTAGCTAAAAAAATGTTTAATTTTATATTGTTAACATGTTTTTCAGTGACGAAAATATTACATTTCACACACTAACACAAAAATAACATGCTTTAAAAAAACTGACAAACTGTCATTTTTTGTCATTTTTTGTCACTTGCATTTGGCTTTTATTGTAGTACAGTAAACAGAAAATAGCTAAAAGTCCAGTAACATATAGTAATTTCAAGCAAATTGCTATGTCGACTGCCATAGCAGGCGACCGCCGCAAAAGCGCAGGTGCAATTTACTTGTACGTTACGTGGTTTTACGAGGCGTGCCTTTTTTTAAGAGCCCTGCATAATTCAAAAAGCATGGATTGCTTCGTCGCTTCGCTCCTCGCAATGACTTGATTTTATAATGAAAGTCATTGCGAGCGCAGCGAAGCAATCCATGTATTTTGTCAATTTCGGGAATTGTGCAGAGATCTCTTTTTAGGCTCTATCTAGTCGTCACTGAAAAACATGTTAACAATGTAAAAGTAAACATTTTTTTAGTTAAAATTTACAAATAAAAATGCCGAAAA
>CAYJHK010000346.1:0-2022 GCA_964369515.1 uncultured Desulfovibrionaceae bacterium | reverse complement strand
AGAAATCAATTGTGTAATATTTTAGCATATTTTGTATCTTACCCATTACCTTTCCAGTCTCCATGACTGGAAAGGTAATGGCTTTATGTTCTTATTCCGTTATGCTCTACCTTTTCAACTTCCTACGCAGATACTCCATAAAGGCTGCTCTCGTATATCCAATCTTAGAGCCAACCCTCACTTTACCTTGTGGGCCTTTGCGTAAAGCGTCATCATTGCTAAGTGTTTTTGCAGATATTATCCCCCGTGGCTCCTCATCTCGTAATCGCTTCCAAGCGTGAAACTACCGGAGGCAGTTCACGTTCTATGGCAGAGAAAAACCTTTCTATGTCTGTGCCATAGGTTAGAAGCTTGTTACTATAATCAAATGAATTTCGGTGGTTGTGGTACATGACCATGCTCCTGTGTTGAAGGTTGGATTGGGTCACGGAGGGATTTTCATTGCAAAAAAATATATGATTAGAATGGCTTTGGGAATTTCAGTTCGCCGATAAGCTCATGCGCTTCAGAACCTGTCAGCTGGTGAATATATTTCCCAAATTTTTCTTGAGCCAGCGCATCACCTGACCCCCCATTTTTTCGAGCGGAATTTTCAATCCAGTTAATTTGTTTATCACTGGCAGGTTTACTCCCTCCGCCATTGAACTTGGATTTGTCATCCATAGGATTGTTATTACGTTGGTTGTTGGTTGATTGGCCTTGGTAATATGTGCTTTGTGGTTCATTTGTGCCTGACAACATAGCTAGCTGTGCTTTACTGTTGCTGATGGCGGCTTGCGATGCTACTTCAAGAGTGGAGCCTGTGCCAAGCATAGTTGCTTTTTTACCGTCAGAGTTTTCCACTAGAGCACGGCAGATAATTCCTTCCTTAGTTTCAGTCACATAACCCGTTTCAATATTGATTAAATTCATATAGATAACCTCATATTTATTAAAAGTTGATAAACAATCAGATTGACGCAGTCCTTTCAAAAAGTGCCAGATACAAGGAAGGCGAAGCGTTTTGTGAAGGGCGCGTATCCAGAAAACATACATAACCGGAGCAAAAAGCAAGCCTGACGCCGTAGATGGTGCTTTTTCAAAGGACTGTCATTCAAATTTGGAGAGTTTTCACCTAAAGATAGATAAAGCTATTTATTGATATCGTTTGAAAATCTCAGGTGTTCCAAGCGCAACCCATAACTTCAAGGATAAATGAACCATTTCTTCAGATTTTGAGACAACTTTCGTTCTTCGTGTAAAACGCCCTAAATGATGCCGTGTATTGCTATTATCGCGCTCAATAGCGTGAGTATGTCTTTTTCCTACAACATGGCGGTCTCGAGGCAACACACTTTTGAAAGCTTCCCAGCTGTCAGTATAGAAAACACATTTATTCAAATGCTTTACTTTTTCATAGAGTTGTTTGAATGTTGCAGTATTACAATTGCCGAGCACCCAGGCCACAGTTCGCCCTGTGCTACGGTCAACGGCTCAATTGTCTGGGATGGAGACCCATTTTTTGTTTTTTTATTATTGATATAATGCCACATTTCGACAAGCTTCATAAGTTCCATAAGCTCCATTTCTTTTATGGTAGGCGATATATGCGGTTCTTGAGTATTAAGACCAGCTTCTTTTATCCAGCGATAAATAAGCGATGGCCATGTATCAAAAATTTTTGCCAGCATGTTATAAGATGCCTTACCTAATGAGTAAAATATAACGCACATTGCTTTTTTTGCTATAATCGACTCACTGGTTCGAGCATCGCCAAGAACAAAATTATATCCACAAGTTTTACAAAGATAACGTTGCTTTCCCCTAATAATACCATTTTTTACACATGGTTCAGATTGGCAATTTTTACAATATGGCATAACGGTTCCTCCATGAAGACCTTATACCACTAATCTATCTATAAGTGAAGGCTCTCAGATTTTTTGGCATCAAAGTCTAGCACCATATCGCCAAAGCGCATGGGCTGCGCTTTGCCCTGTTCAACCGGATGACTAAATGAAAAAATCGAAAAGGAATTGTTGC
>CAYJHK010000345.1:0-2028 GCA_964369515.1 uncultured Desulfovibrionaceae bacterium | reverse complement strand
GTTCGTAGTAATCGCAAAAGTTCCCCTTCCCCCCTCAAAAAAATAATTAATCAGTGTTTCCTTAAAAACAATTGCATAGAGGTTTTTTTTGACAAACATAGACTCTTTTGTTTTCTCCTTCTTGTTTAAGGTAGGCATTAATTTCCTTATGAGCTCTTTTTCCACCTAATAAATTCAAAAAAATTTGTTTTGCACTAGGAATAATTTGCCGCATGGAAAAATTTTCCCATCGTGCTGTTGCTACTTGAAAATGATGTAGATTTATATGTAACTGTAATGATTATTAAAAATAGACTCTTATTGTTGTTAAGCTTTGAAGAAAACTTTAGGGTACGTAATGTTGGTTTTTGCACCGGAAAATTTGTCCCATTAAAAAAGTGCTGGAAACGAGCTTGAAATGTATTGTTGCAGGTGGATTTTGAAGGGTTTTATTGAAAAAATAGGGGAATTTTATTTCAAAATAATATAAAAAGGCGTGTTTTGAAGATGTTTGGTATGTGTTTTGCTTGTTTTTATATAACAAGGGCACGGTAGGAAGTTTTTACCTCACCCTTTGGCAAAAGGCGTGCATTAGGACTTATGCACTATACATTTAACCCCAATTGGTCTAGCCAAAAAATAAGGCTTAACAAGAGGGACTAGTCGGTGGAAGATTGCAGGGAAGCAATCGTGCATTTTGCTCCATCAGGCAACAAAACATTCATGGAGGAATGTTATGGGACTTTCTATTAATCACAATGCAATGGCTCTGAATGCTTCTAACAATTTAACTAACCATTATGGTAACTTGTCTACTTCAACGGCACGCTTGTCTTCCGGATTACGTGTAAACAGTGCTGCAGACGATGCTGCCGGTCTTGCTATCCGTGAACTTATGCGTGCAGATATTGCAGCCTTGAATCAAGGTGCGAGAAATGCCAACGATGCAATTTCACTGCTGCAAACAGCTGACGGCGCTCTGGGTATCATTGACGCTCAGCTCATTAGAATGAAAGAGCTTGCAGAACAAGCTGCAACCGGTACCTATGACTCCACTCAACGTTTGATGATTGAGTCTGAGTATCAATCGTTAGCTTCGGAAATAACTCGTATTGCCAACTTTACAGACTTTAACGGTCTTAAGCTGATTGACGGCACGCTTTCCGGTAATCACGATGGCAATCCGATGAAGAGTACAGGTTCGCTCAAGGTTCACTTTGGTAGCAACAACGACTCTGCTGAAGACTATTACTACATCCGTATCGGCGATAGTACCTCTTCTGCACTTGGACTTGGACATAGTAGCGCTGCCAATGCCGGACATACCCTGTCCACACAATCGCAGGCACAGGCTTCGCTGGTAGCTATCACCGATGCTATCGTTTCCAAGGATAAGATTAGAGCGCATATTGGCGCCATGCAAAATCGACTTGAAGCGACTGTGGACAATTTGACCGTACAATCTGAGAATATGGCAGCCTCTGAATCTCGTATTTCTGACGTTGACGTTTCCACAGAAATGACCAATTTTGTGCGCAACCAAATTCTTACTCAGTCTGCAGTTGCTATGCTTGGGCAAGCTAACTCTATGCCACGAATGGCCATGAACCTTATTGGTGGATAAAGAGCATTTATTAAGCTTTTTGCAAAAACCAAGATATTTAGGCAGGTGCTTTTTAGGAAGGCGCCTGCCTATCTTGCTGGGTAAGTATTTATACAAATAGGCGGATTCATAAATTTCGTCAGTGCGTTCAAAAGGCTCGACGCAGTAGATGGTGCTTTTTCAACTGTCAGGATGACGCTTGGTCGTACGTCCTGTACGACACAAGCTATCGCAAGCGTCGCCTGCGCCGGAAGTGAATTCCGGCTTGTCTTTGGCTTGCTCCCCTGCGGGGCTTGACCGCATCCTGCGGTCTGCCGATTGCAGTGCGTTCAAAAAGGGTGAAATACAAGGAAAAATTCAAACGCAAGGCGCGCCGTGTATACAGACATACATAAGCGGTTTGCGTTTGAAATTTTGACGCAGTAGTTTACCCTTTTTCAACGCAC
>CAYJHK010000344.1:0-2030 GCA_964369515.1 uncultured Desulfovibrionaceae bacterium | reverse complement strand
GCAGTTTGGATTGTTTAACTGACGCAGTAGATGGTACTTTTTCAACGCACTGTTATGTGAGACTTTCCCGAAGGCCATAGGCCTCATGAAAACTCCTTTCGGCCTGCACGTCACCGATAAGATACATTTCTTCGGTGGAATCAAAAATATGTTCGGGATTGGGGTTGATTTGAATCTCGCCGTCCTTATCCTTAATTGCCACCACGCTACAAGAAGTGTGCAAACGAATGCCGCTTTTAATCAACGACTGCCCATGCAACTTTTCACCAACTTTTGTGCGGAAGATTTTAAGTCCCTCGTTGAGCATGAACACCTTTCCGGGTGCTAAGAGATTTACCACGCTGCTACTCATCATGGAAGCAAGCGACAGCACAAGGTCGGCACCGGCAGCATGGAGTATGCCGATATTTCTGTCCAAATTTGCTCGGCTGATAATTTGCAAATCAGGGCGCAAACGCCTGCAATATAATGTTAAATAAATATTCGTATCATCATCATGCGTCGTTATAATCACTGTTGGGGTGGTACGGATGCCGGCTTCTTCCAAGGTGTCAATATCGGATGCATCCCCCACAATGAGGTTTTTCTGCGATAATTTGCGTCCTGCTCGAATATTTTTTTCCACAAAAATAAATTTGCGCTGCACCGATTGTAAATATTCACCGGCAGCCATGCCAACCCGTCCGTAACCAAGTATAACAATGGGGGATTCTTCGCCCTTGATGGGATTTTTCAAAAGCGCATTGACGGCCTCCATTTGTTCCTTTGTTCCGGCCATAACGGCCACGGATGTTTCGGTAAACACCGTGTCGGGTGTTGGAAAGATAAACTTTCCTCGTTCCCAAAGACCCACAACGTTGACGCCGGTGCTTAGGCGCAGCCCGCAATCCTTGAGGCTTTGTCCCACAAGTTCTGTGCGCATGACAGGTGCTTCAACGATGACAAGCTTGCCGTATTCGCTAATGACGCTTGTGGGCGAATTGGAGTCCAGCACACGGCGAGCAAGAGCTGTACCAAGCAGTTTATGATATTGAATAACATGCGTTGCACCGGCAAGTTCCAAGATGGGAATGGCGTCATCGCTTTGCACGCTACAAGTAATGGGCACATTTTTATCCACATCACGAGCCGTAAAGGTGATATTGGTATTGCGCATGTCGCCGTCAAGAGCTACGAGCATGGCTGCTGAGTGTAGCGAAAGATTTTTGTATACATTACCATCGTCATGGTCGCCCATAACGGCTGTATAGCCTTGGTCAATCAGGTCAAGAGTTGCGGTACTTTCGTTGCAAAGCAAGACGCAGGCTGTACCGTAGTTTTGCAAAACATCCACGGTATTTAAAGTGGTTGGCGTAATTCCCACGAAAATAACATGATTTTTAATTTCCTTGGGTACCTTTCGGGGAGTGCTGGTTTTCTTTTGTGCTTCAAGCCAAGGGGCGTAGAAATATTGAATAAAGGTAAATGGCAACATGACCAGCAGTAAAATAACTCCGGACATCAGCACCACTATGGAAAAAAAACGCCCTAAATCCGAAGTGAATGTTATGTCTCCAAAACCCAAGGTGGACATAACGGTGAGCGTCCAATATACGCCCGTTGTCCAAGAGTAATCACGCCCCTCAAAATACATGATATAATGGAACAATACGCTGTAAGCTATAATCAAAGTGATTAAGAGCATTATAAAACGCAATAAAAAAAATAAATTGCGCCGTGCCCCACGTTCTTGAAAAAAAATCGTAAGTTGTGATGAAATAAATTTCATGCTTTACCCTAAATATATTTTATCAACCTGCTGAAAAACCCAAATGACAACAATCAGAGCAAAAAGTTTCTGATCTGTGAAGCTCGCAGGGTGCGATATATGGGGCATAAGCGGTTTATCTTTGAATATTGACGCAGTAGGTGGTACTTTTCCAACCACACATAGAGCTTATCCGTAAATAACGTATCGTGGACGATTACTGCGTCGAAGCTCATTTTTCCTCAGGTCGAGTACCAAAAGACGTACACTCCCTTCGCAAAAA
>CAYJHK010000343.1:0-2043 GCA_964369515.1 uncultured Desulfovibrionaceae bacterium | reverse complement strand
AAGACTTGGAAAATAAGCATAATTTTAATTTTACTGAGTTAAGGCAATAGCCACATTAATAATTATATATAAATAATATATATTATGCTGAAAATCTATATTTGAAAGTAATTGTGCAGAGGTCTTATTAAGAGTGCTCGTCCTAAAATCATTCAAAGTAAATTATACGGGTACAGCGTTTGTTGCCTTGAATTTGTAATTTTGAACCTCTGCCAAGCTAAATAGGCAGAGGTTGTGTTTTGCCTCTCGTTGCCGGAAAAAACACACTTGCAAGCCATGGTGGCATGTGTTAATTTTCCGAAAGTTATGTTAAAAATGTAGATAATTGATTGGTATGTTACATTTATTAAAATTTCCATTGTAGGCAGGCATATCTCCGTAAATATCCCATAAATAGATTATCTCTAATTAGTAGGTATATTAGAAAAAGGATGATATTTATTTACATATCAACAAAATATGCTCTTTCACTTAAAAAAGTAGGGGTTATGTCCATAATACTATCAGTTAATAACGATCTTGATGATGCGTTGCGTGCTCTCGGGCATACGGTTATAAGTGTGCCGGTTATAGAACAAGGTACACATTCATGTCAGACGTTATGGAGAGAAAGTGTGCTTTATCCACAGCTTCCGGATTTTTTTATTCAAAAGGAAGCCCTCGCCCGTAAAATTTTTTTTTCTGACGTACATACATTTGCTTGTAAAACAGTTTTTTGGAGTATTGACACCCACTTACAATATAGCTGGGTTATGTACTATGCACGTTTATTTGATGTTTTTCTCACGCCTCACCAAGCTTTTATTGAAAATTTAGCACAGGAATGGTTGCATCCACAGCTCGCACGCCTTGCACAATGCGCAACGCAACAAGATTATGTGCCACATAATCGTCGTCAGCATAACTTAAATTTTGTGGCAAGACTTTCCGGTACACGCTACTTTAGGCAAAAAATGTGCCAACTTTTGCTGGAGCGTTATGGTATGCGACATACTGAGGACATAAGTTTTGCAGATATGATGAAATTATATGCCAATACTCGTATTATCCCCAATGAATCCATGGCTAATGAGGTCAATTTCAGACTTTTGGAAGGGGCAGCAGTCGGGGCTTGCGTCATAAGTCCTGATATAGGTGAAGACCAAAATTGCCTATTGACTACCGGTGAAGAATTTCTTGTATATAAAGATTTTGCGCAACTTGTTGAACTTATAGATGGATGCTTGCAAAATCCCCATTATTGCGAAGCCATTGGGAGGCGAGCGTTCGAACGGGTGCAAAAAGAGCATTTAGCCATACATAGGGCGCAAAAATTATATGAAGTTTTGCAGGAGAGTACGCAATGCGCTCGTGAACAAGTGTATGTCAATGATATGGCGAACGTTGCCTTGTTTCTATTTCTTTTTGTCAATGCGGATAATATTCAAAAGGCTGCACATGCTTTGCCCTACGAATATAGAATTCCTGCGTTAAAAATTGTACAAGAGCTTTTTATCGCCTTAAAAATGAATGCTTCTCGCAAGGAAGAGATGCGTGAGTGCGTTTTTTCGCTTTTACACCAAGCAAGCGCATGTTTGATGCAGAAAAAATCAGTTGAAGACAGAAAAACTTCCGGTTCAGAGGCTGATTTTAGTCGAGAAAGTGAAAAAATGCTTGCCGTAGCTTGTGGTGGAGCCGCTCTGTACTATGAAGATGCCAGTTTGAGCTATTTTTTCTTGCGCTTTCATCAAAAATTGTGCGCCGTAAGCGTTCCGACCTTGCCTGAAAATATTCAAAGCTTAAGCAAGCAAGAACTAGTGGCGGAAACGGCTTTGATTTGGGTGCAAGTGCTTATAAGTGAACGTAAAGAATGTTTGGCCGGCTCTGATTATATAAGCGGATGCTGTCGCACTGCCTTGGATTTTACTTGTTTGATGCGAGAATTGTATCCCCTTGATATGCGCTGGTTTGCCGCTGTTGTGCATCTGGAAAAGTTTTGGAAATTTTTCCCCCCCGATGAAAGGGAACGCATTGAGCAGGCATTGCAGGAGTAATTTGTGATTA
>CAYJHK010000342.1:0-2067 GCA_964369515.1 uncultured Desulfovibrionaceae bacterium | reverse complement strand
GTCATATCCCCTTATTTTCCAATCAACTAAAAAGGGGGCTAAGGGACGAACATGAAAGAAAAATGCATCAATTGGATCTTGGCGGCGGCGGCTACCTTTTCGCTTGTTTCTCTTTTGGGAATCATGCTTTTTTTATTTTACGAAGGCCTCCCCATTTTTAACACCGTATCCGTAACTGACTTTCTTTTTGGAGAATTTTGGTACCCCACTTCAGACCCGCCGGATTTTGGTATTTTCCCATTGCTCATAGGCTCCATTGCCGTAACCGTTCTCGCCTCGCTCATAGCTGTACCACTTGGCGTTATGACCGCAGCATATTTAACAGAAATTGCCTCAACCTCAGTAAGGCGCATAGTGAAACCCTTTGTGGAATTGCTGGCCGCACTCCCTTCGGTGGTTATCGGTTTTTTTGGCATGGTGGTCGTTGCACCCATTTTACAGGAAACATTTGAAATCGCCACCGGACTCAATCTCTTCAATGCCAGCTTGATGCTCGCCTTTATGTCCGTTCCGACCATTTGCTCCGTGGCTGAAGATGCTCTCTTTGCCGTACCACGCTCATTGCGTGAGGCCTCTCTTGCCCTTGGCGCCACACGCTGGGAGACCACCGTGCGTGTGGTTCTTCCTGCTTCGCTTTCCGGCATAGGTACCGCCATCATGCTTGGCATGAGCCGTGCCATCGGCGAAACCATGGTGGTGCTCATGGTAGCAGGCGGTGCCGGTATGATTCCCATGTCGATTTTTGATCCCGTGCGCCCCATGCCCGCTTCCATCGCAGCCGAAATGGCCGAAGCACCTTATCGGGGCGATCATTATTACGCCTTATTTGCCATTGGTATGGTACTCTTTTTATTTACATTATGTTTTAATATGCTTGCCCAGCACATTGCGGAAAAGCATAAACAAGTCGGCTCATCAAGCCTGTAGGAGAACACATGAAATTTGCAGCATCAAGTTCATCGCGTATGCACCGACAAAATATTATGTTTGGTGTCTTACGCCTTGCGGCCTTCATCAATGTATCTGCCTTGATTATCGTATGTGTGTTCCTCGCCGTGCAAGGCATACCGGCTCTCTCATGGGAATTTCTCACCGAAGCTCCACGCAATATGATGACCGAAGGCGGCATCTGGCCTTGTATTTTAGGCACCTTTCTTCTTGCCCTTGGTTCTCTTATCATAGCCTTCCCCCTTGGGGTTGCCTCAGCCATCTATCTACACGAATACGCCGGACGGACAAAGTTTGCACGCTACATTCGCCTTGGTGTCAATAACCTTGCCGGAGTACCATCAGTGGTTTTTGGACTCTTCGGACTGGCTTTTTTCGTAACCTTCTTGGGAATGGGCGTCAGCTTGCTTGCCGGAATATTGACCCTTGCCGTGCTCACCCTGCCGGTAATCATAGGTACAGCCGAAGAAGCTTTACGCACAGTGCCCGATACCTATCGTGAAGCATCTCTTGCTCTTGGCGCAACCAAATGGCAAACCATCGCACGTGTGGTTTTGCCGGCAGCAACGCCCGGTATGCTCACCGGCGCCATTCTTGGACTTTCACGGGCTGCCGGTGAAACAGCCGCCATTATGTTTACAGCGGCTGTGTTTTATACCCCCAAAGACCCTGAATCCGTATTCAGCTCCGTCATGGCTCTCCCCTATCATATGTATGTACTCGCCACTGCCGGAACAGAAATCGAAAAAACTCGCCCCTTACAATACGGCACAGCCTTGGTGCTCATACTCTTGGTGCTTGGAATGAATATATTCGCCATTTATTTGCGAGACAGAATGCAAAAAAGAAGGGTATAATAGTCTTTATGAAATAATATTGCTCCTACGCTTACGTCCCCACGCCATTCTAATTTTGCAAAATTTTCTTGAGGGAGGGACCTTTTTGGAAAAAGGTCTCCTCCACCAAACCCCAACCTCCAAAAATTTTTCAGCTTCGACTAAGTAAAAACACACGTGATTCTGAATGTATTAATAGAAATTATTAGCAACAACTGCAACTGCTATGGAAACACTGATTAATTATTTTTTTGAGGGGGGAAGGGGAACTTTTGCCAAAACC
>CAYJHK010000341.1:0-2173 GCA_964369515.1 uncultured Desulfovibrionaceae bacterium | reverse complement strand
CTGCCGATTGCAGTGCGTTCAAAAAGTGCCAGATACAAGGAAAAATTCAAACGCAAGCTGCGCCGTGTATACGGACATACATAAGCAGTCTGCGTTTGAAGTTTTGACGCAGTAGATGGTACTTTTTCAACGCACTGTCATTAGCCGCCTACAGACGAAACCATATTAGGCAACCAAAGTACGATATCCGGGAAAAGCACAAGTAACACAATAACCAAAACATTAATAAACATCATGGGTAAGGCTTTGAGTGCCACCTCTTCAAGACTTACCTTCGAGATACCGGAAGCGATAAAGATATTTTCACCAAGCGGCGGACTGGAAAAGCCCACACCGCAGCAGCACACCAAGATGACACCAAAATGGATGGGATCAACGCCATAGCTAGTCATAACCGGCAAGAGCACCGGTGTAACAAGCAAAATAAGTGCCAGCGTTTCCATAAACATGCCAAGGAAAAGCAAGAGCGTGACCACAAAAGCCCAAACCACAGCCACATTACTTGTAAGCTCAAGTATCCATTGCGCAATTTGTGTGGGGATGTGATATTCTGTCAGCACACGTCCGAAGGCATAAGCTGTAAACACAAGCACAAGCACACGCCCCGTAAGCCATGAGGTGGTTTTAAGACAATTCATAAAACTGTGTAAATCCAGCTCCCTATGAATGACTATGCCCACAAAAATGGTGTACATAATGGCCACAACCGCCGCTTCCGTCGGAGTGAACCAGCCGGCATAGATACCGCCCAAAATTATGACGGGAGCAAGCATGGACCAAAAACCGTCTTTGAGTGATTTACCAAGCCCACGCATGGACCATTGTACGCCGCCTGTGGTCACAAGGTTACGGCACAAATACATGTGCAAAAAGCTTAGCCCAAGCGCAATCATGATGCCGGGAATAATGCCGCCCATAAACATTTTGGTGATGGACTGCTGGCCGGAAACGCCGTAGATAACCATGGGAATACTTGGCGGAATAACAATACCCACGCCGCCGGCTGTGGCTGTTGTTGCCGCAGCATAACCGCCGTCGTAACCACGCTTTGTCATGGCAGGAATCATGAGCATACCAACGGCTGCCGTGGTGGCCGGTCCCGAACCGGAAATGGCACCGAAAAACACACAGGACAAGGCTGTGGAAACGGCCAAACCGCCGGGAATGGGACCCACAATATTTTCAGCAATGTGCACAAGCCGCCTACTCATGCCCGCACTTTCCATGAGCGCACCTGCCAGCACAAAACACGGTAAAGCCATGAGAGGAAAAGAGGTCATGGAAGAAAAAGCCATTTGGATCATCTTACTCAGATCCGACCCACCTACTACAAAACAAAGCATGGCAGAAATACCAAGAGCCACCATGATGGGAGTGCCTATGAGCAAGAGTATGGAAAACGAGATGAATAATATCTCAGCCATAAAACCGCTTCCAATATCTGCTATCATACGTCTTCTCCTTTATCGGCTAGAATATGTCGGCTTTCTTCAATGGCCGCTTGATCGGGATCTTCAATTTCCTGATGTAAAACGTATTTAATGACATTGACTTGAATAATGCGAATAGCCATGAGCGTAAAACAGATGGGAAACACCAAGTATACAAGGGAAAGATCCCAGTCAAGCGCAGTGGAGTGCACGGGAAAACGCCACATAGCCTTCACCGATAAAAATCCATACCACGCCATAATAAGGCTAAAGCACAACCAAAAAACATCTCCGATAAAAATACAGACATTGGCAACAATGGGTGGGAATTTATTAAACTGCATGGTCACACGATTTAAGGCTGCAAGCCGTGTGGCATAACTTGCACCAAAAAGAATAAACCAAATGAAGGCAAAACGAGCGATTTCTTCAGTCCAATACAAAGAACTGTCCAGCGCACGCAACACAATTTGCATAAAAATGACCACCACAAAAAACACGAGTAATATTTGACAAATATAACTCTCAAAGTGATCCATAAATGCCAGAAAAAATTTTTTCACCATACATCCTCGCTTGGGTAAAATGTGATTTTACTACATATTCTCGCAATTTATAACCAGTTCTAGCCACTTTGTCACGTTTTACCTTCTTTGTCAATACTTAAAGAAGCACTGATTAATTCACTTCACGTGATTCTAATTTGCGATATTTTTTGTGGGGGGAACTTTTGCTTGCGCCAA
>CAYJHK010000340.1:0-2189 GCA_964369515.1 uncultured Desulfovibrionaceae bacterium | reverse complement strand
TGGCAAAAGTTCCCCTTCCCCCCTCAAAAAAATAATTAATCAGTGTTTCCTTAAACTTTTTTTTAGCTAAAATATGCAAATAAAAATGCCGGAAACAAGGGCATGGAATGCACTTTTCCGGCATTTTTATGACGTTAAAACACGGTTTTTCTGTGACGGCTAACAAAATTTGAACGAGAGTGAAAATTTTGCGCCACGTAAAATTTTTGGGGGAAAACTTTTTGCTCCGGCAAAAGCTTTCCCCCAAGAAATATCCTACGTTTTATGGGCATTTCCCATAAAAAGAATTGTGCGCACCATAAAAAACTTAGCGAATGCTTGCCCCTTGCTCCGTCACGTGAATATTATATTTTTCAAGCATGGTAGCACAAGCAAAGCGATATTCGGCAAGTGCCACATTATAATTAACATAAGCCACAAAATAATTCATTTCTTCACGTCCCAAGGCATCGTGTGAGGCAAGCAGGTCACGGTTGTTGATGCCGCCCATTTCAAAACGGCTACGCTCACCGCTCACAACACTTCTTGCTAAATTATAGGCTTGCTGAGCCACGGGGATGCCCTGCTTTGCCATAACAAAATTGTATAAAACGCCTTTTACCTCGGTGGCAATACTGCGACGAGTTTTTTCAAGTTGTGCATGGGCAATGCTTATGAGTCGCTTGGTCCTGTCAAAATTTCCGCGCGCTTCACGATTTTGGAGAGGGAATGAAAATGTCAAGCCCACATATCCGCTTGGGCGTTGATCGGTATCACTGAAACCTTCGGCAGCTCGCAAATAGTCGTTGCCGCTGTTGGTTGTGCCGCCAAGCACGAGATCCAATTGCGGTAAGAGCTTATTTTGATTGACATCATATTCAATGTTCAATTGCTTCAAAACTATGGCTGCCTGCTTTATTTCATAGCGTTCGGCCAAGGCTCTGGTCATGGCTGTAGCCTCATTGGGAACACTTATGCCGGATTTAATGGGCGGTGTAATGGGTAAAATATCTGTTTGAAAGGTATATTTGGGAGAGTTCATGAGTAAAAGCAAATAGTCCTTGGCGGTTTTTGCATCACGCTCATACTGGATTGTTGTATATCTTCTTTGTTTAACAGCTAAATTTGCTCTTTCTACGTCAACACCTTGGGAAATACCTTCTTTATAGCGTACATGCTCACGCCGCAAAACTTCTTCAGCCATACGCAATATGCGCTTGCCTATTTTAAGATTATTTTGAGCAATGGCAAGAGACCAATAAGCACGGATAACCGCAAGAGTTATTTGAGAAACAGCAAGGCTTCTGCCTTCAAGACTGTCATCAACGGCCAACATGGCATTTTTAATGGCACCTCGGGCTTCCTTGTCTCCAATGCCTTTAAGCAGGCTTTGAGCCAATTCAACGGTAAGATAACTCTTATTAAAATGACGATCTTGTCCTGCATGGCCAAGGCGAGTTTCATGGGAATATGTATAAAAAGTACGCAGTGTTGCACCGGTAGCGATGCGCTGGCTAAGACCAACATCAGTCCTGAAATAATTTACGGTGGGATTTGCCAAAGAACCTGACTTATAGGCACTGGCATCTAACTGAGAAAAGGCACTGTAACGAGATTCGGCAAATGCCGTAAGGTCATAAGCACCCTCAGAGGACATAACACCTGCTCTTGCCGCAGCAATGCGATGAAAACTTTCTTCTATATCCTCGTTATTTTGAAGAGCTGTATTAATTGCATTTGTCAAAGTCAAACGCACTTGCTCCGCCATAGACGGTTTTGCCGCCATTATACACAAAAAAGAAAAAGCTACGCAAAGAAACAAAATACGCTTCTTTATCACCCCACGCACTATCAATGAACGATGTACAGTCATATCCACTCCTCAAATCAAAAAACGTTTAGAATTCTAACACAATAAAAACTCATTCCTAAATATTAAAGACCCGTCAATACTGCATTTCACTTTGCATTTATGTGAAAATGAAATACACGACAGGAAAATAATACGTCATTGCACAATATTTAGCAAGCTTTTCGTTGCAAAAAAGTCAATTTCATTCTCTTGCATTGCAAGGTATTTTAATTGTATTTTTCTAAGACTTGAGAAAGATAACTTTTTCTACTAAAATCCTTCTTTCAGAGTGATTTTACACACCATCACGTGATTCTAATTTGTAAAAATTTTCTTGGGGGAGGGACCTTTTTGGAAA
>CAYJHK010000339.1:0-2226 GCA_964369515.1 uncultured Desulfovibrionaceae bacterium | reverse complement strand
TTCCAAAAAGGTCCCTCCCCCAAGAAAATTTTTACAAAATTAGAATCACGTGGTAGCGGCTTGCTTAACAGTCTGTTAGCCATTGACAGGAGAATATAAAATCATGCCCAGAATTTCCGTTCCGGCAAATATGAGCAAATTGGCACCTCTCAACGATTTTTTGCAGGCTTCTCTTGAAGGCTACCCCGCAGATTTACTGCAAAATGTAGAACTTGTCATGGAGGAGCTTTTTGTTAATATATATAACTACGCTTATGGCGAAGTTCAAGGGGAAGCTGAAATTAGCTTCAACCTAAGTTTTTTAGATGATAAAGAATACCTTTGCTTTTCCATCACCGATTGGGGTATTGCCTTCAACCCATTTCTCAACGCTCCGACACCGGATCTTGAAAGTGATGTTGAAAATCGTCCCATGGGCGGGCTAGGTGTGCATTTTGTTCGCTCATTAACGGCGCATTATGTTTACACTCGTGCCTATAGTGCCAATACCCTCCAACTTTTTTTTGCTATTCATGATGAAAAGGAGTGAAGGAGATAAAAGGAATTATATGGGCGCTGCACCATAACACGGGTACACTTTAATTCGCAATTTTGATGAATAGCATAAAAGCGTGTACCGGATTACATCAGCCGTATATTCGCTTCAGTCGTACATTAATGATACGACATTTGCTCTCAACCCAAGAGGTTCTTCCATGAGATTTAACCTTAAGCATTCATTTTTGGACATCTTTTGCAGTGTGAGTTTCTTACTTGCCAGCTTGCTGTCATCACCATATACCCTATTCGCCATAGAGTTGAGCAAGGAAACAACGCCGCTCACAACTTCTAATAGTCACGAAAAAACATGGAAAATTGCCTACATAGAATCAGGAGAACATGACTACTTTCGTACAACGCTTGCCCACATAGGCTTCTCTTTACAAGATGCCGGATTGATGGCAGGCGAAAATCTCCCTCAACAACTCCTTGATGACACCGACAGCACGGACGCAAGCCTTATATGGAATTGGCTTGTCAACAATTCCAAAGGTAAGCAGATACAATTTTTGCCCGATGCTTTTCATTCTGGAAAATGGAATAATGATGAGCAGAAGAGCATAATTAAGCGCATTGCCAAGCGCATCGCAGAAGAGCAAGATATTGACCTCGTCTTGGCTTTTGGCACGGCGGCAGGGCTTGAAGCGGTACGTGCAAATTTACCCGTACCCGTCTTCGTTATTGCCTCCACCGACCCCGTAAATGCAGGCATTTCGGTAACAGTCAAGGACTCCGGTCGTGACAATGTTCATGTGCAAGTGGATACATGGCACTATGCACAGCAAGTACTTGTTTTTCATGAAATTTTCAACTTCAAAAAACTCGGCATTGCCTATCATGATACGCCGGAAGGTCGCTCCATCATTGCGCTTCCTTACATTGAAGAAGCGTGCAAAACCCTCGGTGTGGAACTGGTTCGTTGCACACCCCCATTGGAAAATGCAAGCCACCATCAAAACCTCTTGCAATGTATGGAAAAATTTTCACATGAAGTGGACGCTGTCTATATGACCTTAAACCTTGCAACGCAACAGCAATTCATTCCGGAGCTTGTGCAGCCGCTTATCCAAATGAACATCCCCACCTTTGCCCAAGGCGGCATAAAGGAAACAAGACGTGGCATACTCATGAGCTTTGCACAAACCGATTTTGTACAAAGCGGATTGCACGCCGTTCGAGCATTACAAAAAGTCATTGCCGGTACCTTGCCAAGGCACATTGAGCAAGAGGTCAGCGCCTCGCTCAATCTTGCCATCAACCTTAAAACTGCTCAAGATATGTATTGGGACATCCCCTTTGAGGTATTGCTGGCCTCGGATATATTGTTTAACAAGGACGGCGGCATTAAATAGTCGTCACTGAAAAACATGTTAACAATCTAAAATTAAACATTTTTTCAGTTAAAATATGCAAATAAAAATGCCGAAAACAAGGGCATGGAATGCACTTTTCCGGCATTTTTATGGTGCTAAAACACGGTTTTTCTGTGACGGCTAACAAAATTTGAACGATAGTGAAAATTTTGCGCCACGTAAAATGAGCCGGAATTCACTTCCGGCGCCCCCGAAGGGGCATTTGAAGTGAGCGTGCCTTTCTGAAAAATGCATGAAAATGCGTTTTTCAGCTTCGACTAAATAGTCGTCACTGAAAAACATGTTAACAATCTAAAATTAAACATTTTTTCAG
>CAYJHK010000338.1:0-2232 GCA_964369515.1 uncultured Desulfovibrionaceae bacterium | reverse complement strand
GCGCAAGCAAAAGTTCCCCCCACAAAAAATATCGCAAATTAGAATCACGTGGGGTAACCGAAAAAAATTATATTTTTCCCTTGACAAGCACAACCTGTTTATTGTAGTGTACTTTCACAAAGTTTAGAAGGAAAAGTAATGAAAACGTATATTCTCTCCCCATCAATCATAGTAAGTAAGTTAACTGGCTGGTCTTTTGATCAGTTCTTTAGCTTTAGCTATTTTAGAAACGCCTGGGGTGAGGGACGTATATAATTATTTTTAAAATTGTACATGTTCAGAGAGCCGCAGGTTTTTTTAGACCAGCGGCTCTTTTTTTTTGTTATTTTTAACAAAATGTTTACTTACAACACTCAACAGATAGGGAAAAAAATCATGTTATTAGGAAAACAAATCCGTCTTGAGCGCATTATCAATCGTCACACCCAACGTACCATCATCGTTCCCATGGATCACGGCACCACCCTTGGCCCCATTGACGGGCTTGTAGATATGCGTGAGGCCGTAAACGATATGGCTGAAGGCGGTGCTGACGCCGTGCTCATGCATAAGGGGCTTATCCGTTGCTCACATCGTAAAAGTGGTAAGGATGTGGGACTTATCATTCATCTGTCGGCGTCCACAAGTTTAAATCCCAACGGAAACAGAAAAGCCATCGTAACCTCTGTTGAAGAAGCTGTGCGCAATGGCGCTGACGGTGTGTCGGTGCATGTAAACCTTGGCGATCCGGACGAAGCAAGTATGTTGCGTGATTTTGGTATGGTAGCCGAATCTTGTAATGCATGGGGTATGCCGCTGCTCGCCATGCTTTATGCACGCGGTCCGCATATTTCTCAAGGCTCGGCCACCAAGTACGTGGCTCATTGCGCCAGAGTTGGCGTTGAGCTTGGTGCTGACATTGTAAAAGTAATGTATACCGGAAGCATAGAATCATTCGAGCATGTGGTCAACGGCTGCTGCGTACCTGTAGTCATTGCTGGTGGTGATAAGATGGATTCCACCCAAGATATTTTACAAATGGCCTATGAAGCCGTTCAAGCCGGAGCAGCCGGACTTTCCGTAGGTCGCAACGTCTTCCAACATCCACAACGCAGACAACTGGTTCGTGCGCTGCGTTCCATCGTTCACGACAATGAAAACGTCAAGCACGCCCTTGAGCTTATGCAAGAAGAAGGTAAATAATATGCTTAAAATATGGTTCAAAAGCGTTCCTTTCAACAAAGAACATGTCACATTGGCCTTGGAATCAGGCATTGACGGATTCATTGTTCCCGTTGAACATGTGCAAAGTGTGGCCGCCCTTGCCCGTTGCGAAGTGAAAAGTGACCTCGAAATGCCCTCCATCACCCTTAACAAAAAGGAAGATGAGGAAGAATTTATCCGTGATGTACAAAGTGGCAAAAGCCGTGTACTTGCCGCCGGCTGGGAAATCATCCCCGTGGAAAATATTCTGGCGCAATGTCCCGATGTAGTCGCCGAAGCTCGCAGCCTCGAAGAAGCTCGCCTTGCCGCCGGCATCCTCGAATGTGGCGTATCCACCATCGTACTTTTACCGCAAGCCATAACAGATATGAAAAGCATCATCAACCAACATAAAACAGCGCAAGGAAATATACAACTCCAAGAAGCCACCGTCACCAAGGTAGTCGCCGTGGGACTTGGGCACAGAGTTTGCGTAGACACCCTCTCCGTTCTCCACAAAGGACAAGGTATGCTCGTTGGTAATTCCAGCGCCTTCACCTTTCTCGTCCACGCCGAAACGGAACACAATGAATACGTCGCCGCCAGACCGTTTAGAATTAATGCCGGCGCAGTACACGCCTATGCCACGCTTCCTCAAGATAAAACCAGCTATCTTGGTGAATTACACGCCGGAGAACAAGTGCTCATCCTCAACCATGACGGCAATGCCTCACTGGCAACCGTTGGAAGAGTCAAAATAGAAGTACGCCCCATGCTGCTTGTGGAAGCCATAACAGCTGACGGTGTAAGCGGCTCTATCTTCTTGCAAAATGCCGAAACTATTAGATTAACTCAAGCAAATGGCCAGTCCATAAGCGTGGTTCTCTTAAAAGAAGGCGACAAAATACTCTGTCATACCGACAGCGCAGGGCGACACTTTGGAATGCGCATTCAAGAAGATATTATGGAAGTTTAAGGAAACACAGATTAGAGACCTCTGCGCAATTCCTGAAATTGACAAAATACATGGATTGCTTCGCTGCGCTCGCA
>CAYJHK010000337.1:0-2246 GCA_964369515.1 uncultured Desulfovibrionaceae bacterium | reverse complement strand
TTTTTGGTGTTCTACTTGCCAAGAGCGAAAAGAAGACTTACTTTTATATCGCTCAAGTCAGTGCCGCTGAGCTCAACGCCTCGGCGGCACTTTGAGTATATTTTTTAAAGGTGATCCCCATGATTCCTGATCTTTCTGATATCTTCGCCCGTTACGAAGCCTTTGTGGCAGAAACGGATGCCCTTTTTGCCCATATCCAATCAAAATTTAAGGATTGTGTTACCTGCGAGCAAGGCTGTAGCGACTGCTGTAACGCGCTTTTTGATTTATCCTTGGTGGAGGCTATGTATTTAAATCAAGCCTTTACGCAAAATTTTCCCCATGGAAAACAACGCTCCGACACGCTTATGCGTGCCTCTGACCTTGATCGCATAAGCACACGCATGAAACGAGATTTCTATAAAGCCAGCAAGGCCGGGCAAGACGCCGAAGAAATCATGCACGCTGCCGCCCGTGTGCGTATGCCCTGCCCATTGCTCACTGCCGAAAATGCCTGTATGCTGTATGAAAAACGCCCCATTACATGTAGATTGTACGGCATTCCCTTAAATATCAGCGGTAAAGGGCATGTATGCGGCAAGAATAATTTTTCCAAAGGGGAACAATACCCCACGGTGCATATGGATGCCATCCAAAAACGCTTGGATGCATTTTCCGAAGAAATTGCGCTCAGGGTACGCAGCCGCTTTAGTGAACTTAGTCAAGTATTTGTGCCGGTGTCCATGGCTTTATTGACCAAGTATGACGACGATTACCTTGGCATTGGTTCTGCAAAAAAGGAGGTATAAATGCTTGAAATGATACCTGCTTCGGTGTTTCGAGACGGAACACGGCAAGAATTAAACGAAGAACAAGAAATGCTGAAAAAGCAGATCTATGATAAAATGAACCCACGTCGGCGCAAATTTGTGGATCGCATTGGCTATGAAAATTGGGATCCCTTCCAAAAACCCAACGATCCCTTGGATATCCGACTCGATGCCACCAAACGTACCACCCAACAGCTCGTAAGGGAATTTTTGCAAGTTGCAGCACAAAAAGGGCACTTTAGCAATGATTATGGGCGAGGTGCTTTGGAATGTGCTCTGGGTGTGGTGAATAAAGATGATAAATATCTTGGCATTTTTGATTTTTGTCTTTGGTACCATGATTTACTTAAGAAAGAAGGATACATTAAATGAAGAAGAACTATGATGATATTGATGAATATATTGCTGATTTAAAAAAAGAAATTAACGAAAATGAGCAATGCGCCAATCATCACTACAACCTTGGCCTTGCCCTCTTAAGCAAAAGAGATTTCATGGGCGCTGAGGAGTGCTTTTTAGCTGCCGTGCGTAATTCGCCCCGCCTTGCCGAAGCCTTCGTGCAACTTGGCGGTATTTGCCTTGAGCGTGGCGATTTGGACGGTTGCCTGCGTTACAATGAAGAAGCTGCAAATTGCCGTGCCAAATTTCCCGTACCGTGGGGAAATATCGGCTATGTCCACTTGCAAAGAGGCGAACCGGAAAAGGCTATTCGTGCTTTGAAAAAAGCCATTAAATGGGAACCTAATTTTGTTCAGGCGCACAATGCCTTGGCCACCGCCCACTTTATGGAAGGCGATTATGATGCAAGTGTCGAAGCTTGTAACGAGGTTTTGCGCCGTGAACCGGGCTTTGCACCTGCTTGGAATAACCTCTCCTTGGCTTTGTTTGAAAAGGGTGAGTTTGAGCTTTCCATTGAAGCAGCCGATAAAGCCCTTGCCGGCGGCTTTGAAGTGCATCCGGATTTCTTAAACGACCTCAAACCACATCGTAAATAAATTATAACTTTATTAAATGAATATATTTTGAGGGGAACATTGATTAATGATTGCTCTTTAAGATGGAAGAAGGGCACGTGATTTTAATGTTGTAAAAATAGTTGGCAGGGTATTGTAATTTGAGATATTTCTTGTGGAGGGAACTTTTGCTTGCGCTAAAAAGTTCCCTCACTTAAGAAAATTTTTACAAAATTGGAATGCCATGGGCAAGCACAGATGTGACAGAAGAAAAGTCATATAATTTTTATTTTGCAATCCATTGAGTTAGTGCATTTACATCGCACTGACAAATTCGGAATTTCAAGGCAGGATGTCAAAACGTCACCATATAAAAAATTACGATATGTGGCTATTGCCTTAACTCAGTAAGATTGAAATTATGCTTACTTTCCAAAGCTTTATACTATACTCAGATTTTGTTGGCTCATCCCGATAGGGATGA
>CAYJHK010000336.1:0-2250 GCA_964369515.1 uncultured Desulfovibrionaceae bacterium | reverse complement strand
CGGAACTTGCAGCCGCGACATTTATGTGGGGTGTCGCTCGCAAGTTCAGCGCCAGTGGCTAGCTTTACTTACCACTGAAGGCTTGTAGAAAAATGTGCGAAAAATACTGGACAGTACCGAAGAATTTAAGACCTTTAGCGAAGCAAAAAAACTTTTGGATACCAAAAAGTATGGCTCCTGCGCTACAGTGCTAGCAAAATACTTCCGGCAAAGCGGGAAAAAGCACAGCTATGGCTATGATTTATACTCCGCCGCCCTACTTGCCACCAAGCAATATAGCACAGCCATAAAAATTTTAGAGGCAGGCATACAAAACTATCCTAAAAATGCTTCTTTATTACAAAAACTTGGCATGGCTTATTATCATACCGGACAAAAAACGAAAGCCGCACAAGCCTTCCAAAAAGCCTATGGCACTGCTGGCAAGAATAAACCAGAACTTGCCTATATGGCGGCGCATTTTTTTGTGGATGCTAAGCAATATAAGCTGACTATTGACCTTCTCAAGCCCATCATTGCCTTAAAAAGTGCAAGACCCGTGTGGTATCAAGTCTTGGCGCAAGCCTATGTGGGCATTGGAGATACCAAGAATGCAACCATTACCATAGAACATGGCCTCGCCCGCTTTGGCAATAGTGCGCACATGTGGCGTTTACTGGCCTATATGTATTACACGCAAAAAAAATTGGATAAGGCTGCCGCAGCCTATGAAGTGGCCTATGCACTTAAGGCGCCGTCTGCCAATGAATTACAACAATTGGCCCACTTATATTATGCCATCTATGCGCCGTATTCAGGAAAACGACTGCAAAAAACTGACAATCTTTCACCGCAGGTACTAGACGCCATGAGTCATGCCTTTGCACAAATGGGCGACCTTAACACAGCGGCCGAAGCCGCACAAAAAGCAGTGCAAAAGGCACCCAGCGCCGAAAGACAATTTCGTTTAGCCTCCATTTTACGACGTAAAAAGGACAGTTCTGCCACACAAATTTTTCGTACTCTTGCAAAGCAAGGGGGAAAATATGGTGAAAGAGCTCAGTGGGCGCTGGCAGAAATGGCATGGGAAAAAGGACAATGGGCAAACTTGCGACAGGAATTACAGACCCTGCAAGCTTTAAAAGGGGATTTTTCCGGTAGGGCAGCACAACTTTTGCCCATTATAGAGCAAATTCTTAACAAAAAATTCCTCTCCTATGCACAAAATAGTGATGCAGAAAAACCATAAATAGAAAGGGAATGTTATGCTAAAACAAGTTAGTATCTTAGCCACAGTATTTTTCTGTCTTTTACAAACTTTAAGTTTTGCCAAAAGTACGAATGATTATTGGCTCGACGGCAAATGGCCGTATGAAAAAAGTACGCTCCCCAAGCATGATAATGCTCTGTATGGACGCCTTGACAATGGTTTTCGCTATATTTTGCAGCAAAATGCCAATCCCAAAGACAGGGTGTCAGTACAATTGCTTGTGCAGGTGGGCTCCCTTATGGAAAATGCGCAAGAAAGAGGCATTGCGCACTTTTTAGAGCATCTTACCTATAATGGTAGCAAGAACTTTCCTGCCGGCAAGCTCATTCCTTTTTTTCAAAGCAATGGCATGACCTTTGGCAAAAATGTCAATGCGTATACGTCCCTTAAGGAAACAGTGTATAAGCTCAGTCTCCGCAATAAAAAGCAATCCCTTATGAAGACCTCTGCGCAATTCATTGCGCAGAGGTCTTCGGAGCGTTGACGGTAGTCAACGCGACCGAAAATCAAGAATAGGCGGAGCTTTGCTTCGTCGTTAAGTGATTGATTTTCGTGCCTTTATCTCTGCACACACATTTTTTATATGTGGGGGAAAAGCTATTTTTCACATACAACATTATATTTGAAAATAATTGTGCAGAGATCTTTTATGGACGGCCTCACCTTTATGCGTGATGTGGCCGACGGTATTTTAATTGAGAGTAAAGAAGTGGAAGCCGAGCGTGGTGTTATTGTTTCAGAAAAAAATGCCCGTGACTCCGAACAATATCGTGTACGTAAACGCCTGCGTGAATATCTTTATAAGGATACGGAATTTCAAATGGTGCGCAAAGATCGCCCCTACTTGCAGTGGCATGGGAACTTTGTCTCAATGGTAAAATCCATCAGCCTTGAGGAAATTAATGCAGAAATTACACAGGCTTTTGGCACCCAAAACAAAGCCATACTTACGGGTATAACCGTAAAAAAAGAACAATAAGTAGGGTAATGTATGGAAAATA
>CAYJHK010000335.1:0-2268 GCA_964369515.1 uncultured Desulfovibrionaceae bacterium | reverse complement strand
GCCAAGACTACCAGTAATGAAGTGATCATTATCTTACCTCACTGGGCTAGAGGTTAACACAAAGCCGATAAATCGGTTACATATTTTCTCCCACACCAGTGGAAAAAACAACACTATATATACCCATTATTAAGGTAAGAAACCTTAATCCTTAATAATTGAAGTCAGTTCCTTTGGCACAAGCCCATGGCGTTGTGCAAGGCGTACAATTTGCGAATGTCCGTTACGTATTTCTGTTATGCGCATTTGGGAAATGGTATCCCTGCTTGTTACATACATTTCAAAAGCCATAAGGCAGATGGTGTCCACCCGAGACTCAGCTTCAAGATAGACGGCTATTTGTCCTGCATTTTCAAATTCTTCCAAAAATACCTTGCGGAAAAGCTGCTTAAAAAGCAAGAGCACACCAAGCCCTTGAGAGGGCGTAAAGTCTTGTACCGAGCGCAGTTTTACAAAGCGTTCCAGAGCCATGCTGAGCCTATCTTCAAGAATATGTTCACCGGCTACGGCATCAAATATATAGTTGCCGACAGTGCTGGTGATTTCTCCCACAGGATTGGAAAAATCATGTTTTTTTGTACGCAAAAAACCGGTGGTATCAAGAGGGTAGGTCTTAAAGACTGCCTCGATCCACATGTCCACAACTTCCTTTTTTTTCTTACGAAAAAGCTCAAGAGCATTCATATCCAACACACCTTCATGCAACATTTACACTAAGCAAGAGCCAAAACACAAAGCCTAGCAAATGTAAACATCAGTAAATAAACTGTAAATATTTAAAATTAAATTTTATGAATAAAATCGCATACATTTTTCCGGCAGTGGTGAACTCTTATTGCTAAAAGTCCATTTATAAGCCTGCCATCAAAACTTTAATTTCGTCAGTCCATTCAAAAAGTGCCGGATGCAAGGAAGTGGAAAAAATCAAACATCGCAGTGTATTGTACATGCATAAGATGCTTGGACTTTTATCGCTGACGCAGCAAATGGGGCTTTTTCAACGGAATGTTATATTGCTCATAATCCATAATGGGCATATACGTCAAGGTGTTTGTGCGCAAAATAACTTATTTCGGATTTTGCTTTTCAACGGTGGGGCATGGGGCACACTTCAAGTGGGTGCATCAAGATATTTGTGGACAACGCAACTAAATTATTACTGTTTAGTGTACTTTTTAATAAGTTTAAAAGCATAAAAAATGCTTGTCTGTTATTTCAAAAAGAGCTATTAATTCTTTTTTGCTAGCGCGGCCTTGAAATGCCTTGCAAAAATGAATTTGCCAGTGTGGCTATGGCCTTTAGTGAGAAAAAAACACTGCGTAAGCAAGAGAGTCATTACTAAGAGAGTCATTATTAGACGAGGAGTGGGTATGTCGGCAAATATGCATACAAGTCAAACTATTCGTGCATGTAAGGGAGAGAAAAAAATCGTAATGCTCACGGCTTACGATTATCCGTCGGCAATTATTGCTGCAAAAGCCGGTGTTGATATTTTACTTGTCGGTGATTCGCTTGGCATGACGGTTCTTGGGAATGATGATACTTTAAGTGTTACCATGGATATGATGATGCATCATTGTGCCGCCGTAAGTCTTGCGCAAAAACATTCCAAATCGCCGGCTTTGGTGGTGTGTGACATGCCATTTTTAAGTTATGAAGTCAGCGTTGAGGCTGCTTTGCAAAATGCCGGTAGGCTTATGAGTCAAGGCGGAGCTCGAGCCGTAAAGCTTGAGGGGGGATTTGAAATCTTACCGCAAGTGGATGCCCTTGTCAGTGCCGGCATTCCCGTCATGGGGCATCTTGGTTTGACGCCACAAAGGGTTGCCACCCTTGGCGGTTATAAAGTGCAGGGTAAAAGTCCTGAGCAGGCCGATTATCTTTTGAATGCAGCCTTGGCCTTGCAAGAAGCCGGTTGTTTTAGCCTTGTACTTGAATGTGTGCCCTCTGAAGTTGCCGAACACATAACCAAGGAAATAGTCATTCCCACCATTGGTATCGGTGCAGGTGCAGCTTGTGACGGACAGGTGCTGGTCTTCCATGATATGCTTGGTTTTAACAGTGCGCATGTACCGAAATTTGTAAAGAAATATGCGGATTTAAATGAGGTTATCCACAAAGCTGTTCAAAATTATGCCCATGATGTGCGCTTCGGACAATTTCCTGAGCCTGAGCACAGCTTTTTCTTGGAAAATAATGAGTAGCATTGCTACTGTAAATTAAGACCTCTGCACAATTATTTTCTTATATAGCTTTATGTGCTAAGTATGA
>CAYJHK010000334.1:0-2271 GCA_964369515.1 uncultured Desulfovibrionaceae bacterium | reverse complement strand
GGGGAGGAGACCTTTTTCCAAAAAGGTCCCTCCCCCAAGAAAATCTTTACAAAATCAAAATCACATGGAAGTCTCGACAACAGCCTCAAAAAAATACTTGCCAAATTCAAGCACTTTTGCTAATTTTCCACTTCCTTAATAAAGCACACACGGACAGCTTCCTTAACGGGTCCCTCGAATATATTGCATTGGGCAAGATATGTAGTTGAAATACTTGAGAGGGTGAGATGGAATTGGGTTTGTGTGGAAGAAAAGGAAAGGCTGTTTTCATTATAGACAGTGATTCCTAAAAACCCTTGGAGGAAAGATTATGGCATATGTCAGCATGAAGCAAATGCTGGAGACGGGCGTTCACTTTGGTCACCAAACCCGTCGTTGGAACCCGAAAATGCGTCCTTACATTTTTGGCTCACGTAATGGTGTACACATCATTGACTTGCAACAAACCATCAAACTTTTTCGCACAGCTTATGACAAAGTAGTTGATGTTGTGTCCAAAGGCGGCAAGGTGCTCTTCATCGGCACCAAGCGTCAAGCGCAAGAAGCCGTGGCCACCGAAGCAGGACGTGCCGGTCAATATCACGTTACATATCGCTGGATGGGCGGTACTTTAACAAATTTTGCCACCATTCAAAAGAGCGTTGATCGCTTAAAGAAACTTGAGAGCATGTTTGCCGACGGTTCCATCAACCGCTATCAAAAGAAAGAAATTTTGCAATTGCAACGTGAGCTTGATAAGCTCAATCTTGCTCTTGGCGGCATCAAGACCATGGAACGTTTGCCACAAATAGCTTTTATTATTGACCCTCACCGTGAAGACATTGCCGTTAAAGAGTGTCGCAAGCTTGGCATTCCCATTGTGGCTGTGACTGACACCAACTGCGATCCCGACGTGATTGATTATATCATCCCCGGCAATGACGATGCCATTCGTGCCATTAAGCTTTTTGTGACTGCTTTTGCCGAAGCATGTCAAGAAGGTGAGGCCATGAATAAAGACGGTAAAGATCCTGAAGCAGAACTCATGAAAGAAGCAGCCAGATTGGATTTGCCCGTGGAAGAAACAAGTAAAGCTACCGCTGTAAACAGCGATGAAACAGAAAATAAAGTTGAAGCTCAAGGAGAAAATAATGGCTAATATTAGCGCCGCAATGGTAAAAGAACTGCGTGAAAAAACCGGCGCAGGCATGATGGATTGTAAAAAAGCTTTACAAGAAAACGACGGCGATGTGGAAAAATCCCTCGACTGGTTGCGTCAAAAAGGTATCGCCAAGGCTGCCAAAAAAGTGGGTCGTGCCACTTCCGAAGGTCTTGTAACTGTGGCCACATCTGCCGACGGCAAGAGTGTTGCCATGGCTGCTTTGTGCTGCGAAACGGACTTCGTTGCTCGTGGCGAGCAATTTATCGCCTTTGCCGAATCCATCTCCAAACTTGTGCTTGATAAAAATCCTGCCGATGTTCCTGCCCTTGAAGCTTTGCTTGGCGATGAATTGCAAAATCAAATTGCCATCATCGGCGAAAATATGACCCTTGGTTCCTTTGCCCGTTATGACATAGCTGATGGTAGCATGGTGGGATCTTACATCCATTCCAATAATAAATTGGGAGTCTTGGTGGAGCTTGCTTGTGAAAAAGGCGATTGCTCCAAGACCGACCCTTGCAATGCGCTGGCAAAAAATGTTGCCATGCAAATTGCAGCCACCAATCCTTTAGCTGTTGACCCTTCAACCCTTGACGCCGGCGATATTGAGCGTGAGCGTGAAGTCTATCGCCAAAAGGCCATGGACGAAGGCAAGCCCGAGAACATTGTGGAAAAAATCGTTGAAGGTGCTGTAAAGAAATATTACAAAGAAGTGTGCCTTTTGGAGCAAGCCTATATCCGTGACGACAAAAAGACCATCGGTGATGTGCTTAAAGAATCCGGAAAAGAAATGGGCACCACAGTGAAAATTGTACGCTTTACACGCATTCACTTGGGCGGCGAATAATCTCCATACATCTATAATTGCTTAATAATTACGCCGCGCAATATTTCTCCATGGAGTGCTTGCGCGGCGTAAATTTTTTAAAGGTTCACAAAACTTCTTTGTGGATAGCAACATGTTGAAAACATCATTTTTCAAAGGACTGCAATAACAGCCTGTTGAAAAAGTCAATTTCCAACAGTCCGTTCAAAAAGGTGAAATACAAGGAAAAATTCAAACGCAAGGTGCGATGTCACGTGATTCTAATTTTGTAAAAATTTTCTTGGGGGAGGGACCTTTTTGGAAA
>CAYJHK010000333.1:0-2272 GCA_964369515.1 uncultured Desulfovibrionaceae bacterium | reverse complement strand
GCCAATTCAATAGATTTGCATGTACAAAATTATATTTAATCAGCGTTTCCTTAATTGCAGCTATAATTTTTAACTGCGCTTCAATCGCTCTATAATCTTTGAAAGCTCTTGCGCTTGCGTTGAAAGTTCCGCCACTGCCTCCGAGGCCTCGTTCATGGCTCTGCTGGTGCTGTTGGCAATGTCGTTGATTTGTTCAATGGTACTGTTCATTTCGCTCACGGTGGCCGATTGTTCTTCACTAGCTGTGGCAATGGCACGCACTCCACCGGCACTTTGGTCGGTTATTTCAAGAATGGTCTGCAAGGACTCACCGCTCAAATTGGCAAGCTCCGTAGCCTCCTCAATACCTCGAACTGCAATATCCACTTGCTTTACATTGCTTTCTGTACTGGCTTGAATGGCAGTGATGGCTTTGGCAACGTCTGCGGTGGACGAGATGGTTTTTTCTGCAAGCTTGCGCACTTCGTCGGCAACAACAGCAAACCCTCGCCCGGCTTCACCGGCTCTTGCCGCTTCAATGGCAGCATTCAAGGCAAGTAGATTTGTTTGATCGGCAATATCGGAAATTACGCCCATAACCGTATTAATGGATTGCGCATGGCCTGCAAGAGCGTTCATATTCTCACGCAAGACCATGGACTTTTCCTGTACTTCGGTGATGGATTCTTTGCACTTTTCTGTTATTTCAGCACCATGAAGGGCTTTTTCCTTTGCGCTTTCCGTAAGTTCGGCGCTGGTACCGGAATTTTTAGCCACATCAATAATGGTGGCGTTCATTTGTTCCATGGCGGCGGCGGTTTGAGCAAGGCGACTTGCTTGCTCGTGCACGCTTTGCGATGAAAGCTCCACCTGCTCAGATAAACGGTTAGAAGCGGAAGCTACAATATTTACAACACCTTCCAATTGCTGTGCTGCATCCAGCAAACCTTCTCGTCTGGCTTTGCCGGCTTCTTCGGCAGCTTCAAAGGCCTTCTGTTTGGCTTCATCGGCTTCTTTCACGGCTCGTTCGGCTTCGGCAGTGGCATCTTTCGCTTCTTGGAATATTTTTGCCAAATTCTCTATCATGGCCTTGAGTCCGATGGCGAGGGTGGAGATTTCATCATTACGCTTGCTTGCTTCTGCAATGCCACGCTCTTGCTCGTCATTAAGTATCAAATTGCCCGCAGCCACGTAGGTTGCCAAGCCTGCGCCGTTACGCATGGAAACAACTATACCTCTTGCCACCATAAAAATGACTATACTTGTTATAATAGCAATGACGGCAGCTAGGATGAGAATTTCATAAGTAAGCGATATGGCACCTTCCAAGAGCTCGGCAATCGGCATATCAATAATCACATACCAATCAGCAATGGGAACGTGGGAAAAAAAGCCTATCATTTCCTCACCTTCAAACTCATAAATGGTAGATCCTGTTTTGTTTTGCCTTATATAGTTAATTTGTGGCTCTGCGGAATCATCAGAACCGACATACTCTGTCTCCCTATCCATAATGACGGTGAATTTCGAATCATACACATAGGGCGACGTGTTTTTGGTTATATTGATACTACCCACAGAGTTTTTATTCAGCTCTGCAAGGTCGATTTTCATGACCAAGGCACCCACTGTTTTACCGTCGGCTACGATGGGCGCACCCACAAAAGCACCAAGCTGATTGGTTTCGCCGGACATTCTTATTTCAACATGATTTTTACCTTGCAAGGCTTCCTTAACGCTTTCGTAGTTGGAAATATTAGCTCCGACGCGTGAGGGTGTGGAATGTGCAATGATTTTACCCTCGGTATTTGTTATGAAGCCCGAAGATATGTCTTTGTATTCATTGACAACGTTTGCAAGATATTTCATGATTAACTTTTTTAAGTTTTCATGCTCTTCCATGCCGCTTTGCTGCGCATCGTTGCTTGCAAAGCGTTTAAAGGTTGAAATACTACTTGTGGAATTTGTTATATCAATGATATAGTGGACAATGTTATTCAGCTCACTGGCTTGTACGCGCGTAAGCTCTACTATCTGCGAACGAGCCGTTTGTAAGGCATCATTTCTTGATTGAATTCCGGAAAATACGGCTAAAGCAATAAGTCCGATAATAGCCGGAGTCAAAATATACAGAAGCATTTTTCCTAGTAATTTTAAGCGCATTTTATCTCTCCTTCCTCTATTCGATAATAGGTTTACTTAATAAATTATCGGTAGCTGAAAAGTTTTCTTTAGAGGGTAAAGTTTGCAAAAAGTACAAAAACAAAGGGAAAGACACGTGATTCTAATTTGC
>CAYJHK010000332.1:0-2283 GCA_964369515.1 uncultured Desulfovibrionaceae bacterium | reverse complement strand
TTGACTAACGTCAACGCTCCAAAGACCTTGCGCAATTCATTGCGCAGAGGTCTTAAAAGACATAAATTGCCACGTTGCACTACTCGTGATACTCGTATATGCGCCGTTTCGCCTTTATATTTAAAATCCAAAAGTGTAAGAGTACATTTATAACACAAAAGACCCCGACACCTTTGAAGCATCAGGGTAATCTTGCATACATGCAATCAAAAATCTTAGTAGCGAGCGCGTGGCTTAATACGAGCAGCCTTACCTTTGAGTTTGCGCAAGTAGTACAGACGACTACGACGCACACGACCAAGAGTCACTACTTCAACACGCTCAATAAAGGGCGAATGCATGGGGAAAATACGTTCAACGCCAACCCCGTCAGAAACTTTACGCACCGTAAACGTGGCACCGGTTGTTCCGCGCTGAATGCGGATTACATTGCCTTGAAACATCTGAATGCGCTCTTTTTCGCCTTCCACAATGCGCATATGTACCTTTACTGTGTCGCCGGAACGAAAAGCCGGTAAATCTGTGCGCAAATTTTCTTGTTCTATTTTCTTCATTATATCCATTATGAAGCTCCTTTTGGTCACCTTCTCATGCTTTACTCAAAGCTTGGACAAACCTAATAACGCAAGCTTGCCCAAAGCGCAACTAAAAAAATCCGAAAATGCCTAATAAATTTCTTGTAAAATCCTATCCAGCAAGACAACAGCCGCAGCTCTTACAGACAAGTGATTGTAATCACTAAGAAATCTCAGCGGAGGAAACATAGCTTCACACATTTGCAAAACTTCCGATGCAAGCCCATGTCCTGTACCCAGCAGCAATAGACAAGGTCTGTGCTCAAGATTCTTACGTGCCGCTTCAAAAGTGAGTTTGGCGCAAGAGGGTTTTGTGCTTTGCGGTTTATTTTCATGCCATTCGGCAGAGCTGCCTAATAACATTGGCTTTACACCGCAAACATTCGTAATGTCATCTATGGCGTCTTCAATACTGTCAGCAATACGCACAAGACTTAGAGCCTCGGCACGGTCGCCATGACGCTTGGCTGTGCCCCCGTGCAGCCAATGCCGTAAAATTCCGTGGAGCACCTCTTGCTGATCCTTTAAAGGTTGCACAATAAAGAATCCGCCAAGTCCATAACTTCGGCACGAACGTGCGATGTCGTGTACGTCAAGGTTGGTTATGGAAGCCGTACCGGAATGTTTACCCTCAATAATCACGGGATGATGCACCAGAGCAACATATAAATTGCGCCCCAAGCGTGTGCGTGGCAGCGTGTTTAAATGCTCTGCGCATGTTTTGCTAAGCAGAGCGTGCTGCAAAAGATCAGGCCGAAGGCGCAAGGTGCGTTCAAGGGCAGCCTCATGCCGCCACGCTCGGATTTTTTCATGATGTCCACAGCGTAGAACGTCGGGAACGCTGTGACCTTCAAAATTTTCCGGGCGGGTATAGTGCGGATATTCCAGCAGCCCGTTGGAGAATGACTCTTCGTGCCCCGAACTTTCCTTGCCCATAAAGCCTGGGATAAGGCGTGCAACAGCTTCAATGATAGCCAGCGCAGGAACCTCTCCGCCATTTAACACAGCATCCCCCATGCTAAAATATTCTATGGGGAAAATCTCCTCAAGACGGGCATCAAAACCCTCATAACGACCACAAACAATGGTAACACTCTTTTCGCACGCCAGTTCTTTGGCCACGGCTTGAGTGAAAGGCTTTCCGGCTGCAGACATAACCAAGATGCGCCTACGTGGTGGTTTTTGCTTGCAAACGTTGGGAGTTGGAATGTTTTCACCTCCGGCGGCTTCGTCTTGTAAGGTTGTTTGCGCTGTTACGTCTACTGCATCTAGGGCACGCAGTGCTTTGACCAAGGGCTCAAGCATAAGCACCATTCCGGGGCCTCCGCCATAGGGAGCATCGTCAACTTGCTTGTGTACCCCTTGCGCAAACTTACGAGGGTCGTGTAGGGATATATGTATTATCCCGGACTCTTGCGCCTTAGCCATAAGCGAAGTTTGTAATGGGGAAACAAAAAATTCCGGAAAAAGACTGATGATATGAAATTGCATAGCTCCTTAATAATAAAAATATGCACCGCTGGCAAGTAAAGCTTTATGTTGGCATACGCATATTTTTAGGAATTATTTGACACGTAGGCGTAGCATAACAAGCCAAATTACATAGCAATTGTTAAAATATAACTAGAGAGAATTCATATTTTTCACCATAATAAGCACGGCATTCTAATTTTGTAAAAATTTTCTTGGGGGAGGGACCTTTTTGGAA
>CAYJHK010000331.1:0-2307 GCA_964369515.1 uncultured Desulfovibrionaceae bacterium | reverse complement strand
GGTTTTGGCAAAAGTTCCCCTTCCCCCCTCAAAAAAATAATTAATCAGTGTTTCCCTTAAAATAGGTTTTAGCAGGGTCTTCCACTTCTATGATATAGCTGGCACCTGCGGTGGTAGCCGCCGCCATAACTTCTTGCGGCATAGCTAAAGCACCAAGGCCAAATGCCAGCATACCGGCTACAGCCAATGAACCAAAAGTGTTGAGTAAATGACATTTCTTAAGTACGGCCTTGTAACGATTGATGAGATTGCCAATGGCATTCTTACTTTGCATATAAACTCCTTTTATTATAGTATTTATGAAATAAAACTTCTTTGCCTAATTACCTAACAGCTACGCACAGCTTAGCTTATTCTTGCGCCATGATTGACAATTACCTCTAATATCCTATTGTAAATTGGAGATTTAGAGACAGTTTTTGCATTAAGTTCTTCGAGCAACAAGGGGGCTTTCTCCAATGTTTTTTGGCATATTATATCCACCCTTTTCAAAATAAAATCTTCCCTAAAGCCTGTGATGGTGGATAATTTTGCAAAATTCGCTCGTGTTACTTGAGCCATAAAATAGTTTTGACTCATAAGTTTCATGGCCATTTTTGCTTTAGGATAATGCGGCATATAAATTACCGTGGACATAAGGTCATAACACGGCGCAAGTAAAGGCTTTTTACCTTGATAGACCATAGAAAAGTTCTTTGCATGAGCATCGGTATTGCCTATAAGATAATTAAAAATGACCATGTCCAAAAAGGTTCTTTTATCAGCACCGCTTATGCCTACTTCTTGCAGAAGATGAAAACAGTCTTTAAGCGCAGGGCCGCCATCACTTTGATATTTAATATCCGGTCTTACTCCCAAGGCTTGGCAAAAATCCTCTTGATGCACTCGCACGGTCAAATTATTTTCAATTACCCTATCATACCTATTAACGCAATAAAATATTTTATCTTTCATATGCAACAATGTCACATCGGGCGTGGGTAACGCTATGGACTTTGCAAGTAGCATACAAAAATATTCATTATGGCAGCTTTGGGGTAAATTATGGATTTCTGGTTTAAAAATATGTGTTGAAGGTGTCCCGTGCACGGGCAAAGCAACTCGACCGTCCACAAGGCAAGCAATGAGCTTATCCTGCGCACCTGCACCTGACACTCTAAAGCCATCATCCCCAAAGTATAATGGCCGTTGCTGTAGATTGCTAAGAATTGCATAAGATTCATCAAGGGTCTTCTGCTCAAACGAAGCCTGTTGCGACGAGCGAAAAGCCATTTCAGACGAATAAATCTCTATGGAACCGGCACAGTCTCCGCCAAGTTCTTCAAGTAAAGCGTATGTATTTTTACTGCTTACCTTATGGGCTTTGGCAATGACACTTTTGGCATGACCTTCCGGTAACAAACCTTGAAAAAATGCCTCAGAAAGAGTGCCTGAAAAAATATTTTCTTGTAAGGGCAAGGAATGAGACAAAGCACGAGCATGTCTATGGGCAAGATAGTTCGCATCATATTGAAATGCTATCTTACCCCGTGCTGTAACAATATGCCCTGCAAGGATTTTTTTAAAATAGACAAATAATTTTTTGGACACTATTTATCATCCCCTTTGCCTTTTATACATAGCGACAACCCTAATGCATTGAGAACTAACAATGTTTTATCCAGTTGTATGGTGGCCTTACCGTTTTCAAGTTCACTGATAAAACGCCGTCCGGTACCGGAAAGCCCGGCTAAATCCTCTTGGGTTAAACCTTGCGTCTTGCGCTCAAAGCTAATGGTTTGCCCAATATTCTCAATTTTTTTTAAAGCTTGCATAAGTACCTCATTATTAACGTTGCTAGCGTTGCTAGCGTTGTTACCGTACGGGAATAATGTAGGTATTTTTTGATGAAATGTCAACAGATGTTACCGTACGGGAATAATGTAGGTATTTTTTGATGAAATATCAACAAATGTTACCGTACGGGAATAAACATCAGCTAAAGATGTTTACGCAAGCCAAAAAGCCATGGATTGCTTCGTCGCAAGCTCCTCGCAATGACTTGATTTTATAGCGAAAGTCATTGCGAGGAGCGAAGCAATTCATGTATTTTGTCAACTTCAAGAATTGCGCAGAGCTCTCAAAATAAGGGTTTTGTAGTCAACTTTTACTATTATAAAACAGTGGCTTAAAACACCCCTCACGAGGAGGGGTGGCAGCGAAGCTGACGGGGTGGTTTCTTAAGGAGTAAAACAGTCAATTAACCGGTGCTTCCTCACGGCATTCTAATTTGCGATATTTTTTGTGGGGGGAACTTTTGCTTGCGCC
>CAYJHK010000330.1:0-2314 GCA_964369515.1 uncultured Desulfovibrionaceae bacterium | reverse complement strand
AAAATTCATGTTTCAACGCCAATTCAATAGATTTGCATGTACAAAATTATATTTATCAGCGTTTCCTTTTATCTGGGGGGAACTTTTTGACGCAAGCAAAAGTTCTCCCACAAAAATCTACTAACCATACTAAATTTCAATAGTTTGCACTTTTATTGTGACCGGTTTTACACACTCTTGACCTTAGCACGCTTTTAGAGTACGAGAGGCGAAGTGGGGGAAGGTATATGAAGCAGGTGATAAGGTGACAGAGCGAAACAAGCACAAAGGCTTGACCGGTTTTACACGCATCTTCAATGCGCTGCGTTATTCCGTACACGGCTTCAGAGCCGCATGGCAAGATGAGGAAGCATTTCGGCAGATTATTTTCTTAAGTATGCTTGGCGTTCCTTGTGCCCTGTATTTTGGTGAGGATTTTACTGAAAAAATGTTGCTGCTCTTGCCCTGCGTTTTATGTATTTTAGTGGAGCTTTTAAATTCAGCCATTGAAAATGTCGTTGACAGGATTTCCCTTGACTCGCATGAATTGTCAAAAAAAGCTAAGGATATGGGCAGTGCCGCTCAGTTAAGCGCGCAGATTTTTTTGTATGCTACTTGGGTGGTGTATGTGCTATGTAATTGGTAAAATTTAATAATTGGGTTTTTATACGCCGTGGATGCTCGCAATAATTCTCACAATGGACACTGTACACGCAAGGGCTTGTTTGCTCTTTGCGCTGTTTTCCTCATAAATTTTATATTTGTTTTATATGTGCAAACTGTCTCAAATATTGAATTTCAAAACAATTATCTGTGGATTTTGTTTACTCGCAGTTATGTTACCCGTCTTTTAAGCGACATTGCCTGCATCGGCATTATTTTACTCTTGCCCAAAATATTTCAGCGCATTATTTTCAGCGTGAATATATTTATTTGCATTGCTATTTATGTATATATTCAAACGCTGGGAAATATCCCTTCCTTAACCGCCATTATTAATTCCTTAAATCATGCCCAAGGTGTTCCCCTCTCCACCTATATTTCGTGGGAAGTCTTGTTGACGCTTGTGCTCACCCTCGGCGCACTGCAAGTGCTTATAACTTATACGCCGACATTTTTAGGTGAAAAAAATCTTAAATATATATTAGGTTTGTGTGTTGTTGTCCTTTCCATGCAGCTCATTTCCTTTGTGGTGCGCCCCATCGGCTTTCAAAATCCGCCCATGGCCGATTTAAGCGGCTATTTGCGTAATAGTATCAATGCACGTGGTTTTATTATAACTTTTCTTTATGAATGGCAGGCAGAACTTTACAATAAGGCTGAAGGTGTTTTTTCGAAAGAAAAAGCACGTCTCACAAAGGATATACAGAGCTTGCCAAACGTTTATGTGGGCGACAATATTGTGATGATTCAAGTGGAGTGCCTAGGCTATGAATTGCTAAGTGCACGGGTAAATAAACAATTGGTTATGCCCTTTTTGCACAGCCTGCAAAAAAATTCCGTTATTTTGAAAATGGATGGAGTAAAGCTTTTGGGGTCAGCCAATTCGGACTATGAAATGCTCACCACACGCAAATCTTCCGAGCAATTTATGGCTTATGATTTTGTGAAGGATTTTTCGGATAATATAGTGGAAAAGCTTGTGGAACGGGGTTTTAGCACACGCATGTTCCACAATGTATACGGCCCGTTTATGAATTTACAAACGGTTTATCCCTTGATGGGCTTTCAAGAAATGCATTTTGCGGAAGATATGGGCAAGGCCGGCTATGCGCACATTAAAGAATGGTATGCTAAAATCTATTCAGATACTGATTTATTTGATTATATTCTGACCAAGGTTCCTAAACCGGACAAAAAATCCCTTGATTTTATTATCACCATTTCCATGCATGAACCGGATTATACAGCGCACGCAACGGCTCCTTTTGGCGAAAATAAATATGCGGCCTATTACAGAGCCTGTTTGGATACAGACGAGGCTATTGCTAAATATTATAATAGCTTAAAAGATGGAACCACCATTATGATTTGGGGGGATCATCGTTCGTATTTTGGGGAACCGACGCCCTTTATTCCTTTTATTGTGCACACAAAGGGTGAGTCTGTACCGTATATGGATACGGATACTGTGTACACCCGCACGGATATATCCCATTATATGCGCCGCTTACTGCTGCGTACTGATGATTGAAAAAGCGGTGTAGGAGGAACTTTTTGACGCAAGCAAAAGTTTCCCTCACAAGAGAAATAGTTAATCAGTGCTTCCTTAAAGGTAGTCACGTGATTCTAATTTGCGATATTTTTTGTGGGGGGAACTTTTGCTTGCGCCAAA
>CAYJHK010000329.1:0-2317 GCA_964369515.1 uncultured Desulfovibrionaceae bacterium | reverse complement strand
TTTTTTGCTGAATAATATCAAGCATAAGCTCTCCTGTAACAAGACTTAGCCCAATGCCATTGCCTTCATGGGCTGTGGCAAGATACAATCCTGCAAGCGGCGTGTCGGAAATGATGGGTTTCCCGTCGGGTGAACAAGGGCGAAAACCGGCATAACTGCGTATTATTTTAGCTTCTTTAAACTTAGGAAAAAATTGTATGGTGCGCTCAGCTTGTGCCTTAAGCACTGCCGGATGCACTTGCGTACTCATGCCCACAAAACGGCGGCTGCTGCCATTGAGGATGGTATTATCGGCACTTGGCTCAAGTACCATGGCAACGCCAAAATTTTCCATTTCAGCCGAAACTCCCGGACGTTTTTCACCACCTTTTGCTGCAAGATAGCCGAATTCCGCATAGTTTTTGCCGATAAGCCCTTTTATTTGTTCGGTAACAAGTACTGAACCTTGACGAGGGCGCACCGGAACTTGAAAACCAAGCCCATGCGTCAAAAGCGGCGACCACGCACCGGCGCAAATTATTACATGAGAACACTTAATTGTACCTCTATCGGTTTGAACAGCGTACACCTTGCCATTTTCCGTTAGAATTTGCGTGACATTGGTATAATTCAAAACACGTCCGCCATATTCCTTAGCCCTAAGGCACAGGCCAAAAACCAAACGCATGGGATTGAGCTTGGAATCACTCATGAAGTTTAAGCAAGCGACGATGTGTTCTGCCACGTGCGGCTCATGGTACCTAAGCTCTTTCTGATCCCAAAGATTTGCTTGCAAGCCCTCCTGCAACTTGCCTTCCAAGGTCGAACTCAAGATGAGGAGGTCGGCTTCATTATCCACCAGCAAACCGATACCGTCGGTTTCAAATTGAATATCAACAGGTAAATCCATGGCAATCAAAGGAAAAAGGTCTAACCCTTTTTTGCAAAAACGGCTGAAAAGTCCGGGAGGGCTGTCATAAGTTACGGCATGACCGTCACATCGTTTACTGCTCCCAAACGGACACTCGCCCCGCTCCACAAGCAGTGCATCCACGGAATTTTTTGTCAAATAATAAAAAACTGCCGCACCTATGGCACCGCCGCCAATGACAACCGTATGCGCAAACTCCACCTTATTCATGGAAATAGACCTTTATTATGTATTTTATGCCAATTTTACAGCAGCAAAAAGAGCGTCGGTATCGCTTTTTACGGCTTCAGAAATGGGTAAGCGTGGCAAACGCAACACGCCTGAGCAATAACCTTGCTTATGAGCCAGATATTTTGCCACCTGCCACAGTTCACCCGTATCCTCAAGTAGGCGCAAAAAGGGCAGAAGTTTTTGATATATGCTTCGAGCTTCGTCCAATTTTCCGGCCTTGCTCAGTTCATAAATTTGTACACACATTTTCGGGGCAAAGTTGGCTGCAACGCACACCCAGCCCTGTGCGCCCATGATAAAGCTTTCCATGGCCAGCGTTTCACAGCCGCAAAATGGAATAATTTTGCCGTCGAGTTCATCCACCACACGGGTGAGGCGCTGCATTTCTCCGGTGGATTCTTTGATATAGTCCATCATGGGCAGTTCCACAATGCGTTCAAGGGTTTGCGGTTCAATATCAAAGCCTGCACTACCGGGATTATTATAAACCATGACGGGAATTTGGGCGTGCTCCGACAGAGTTTTGTAAAATTGGTAAATTTCATTTTGGCTTAAATGCAAAGCAGGCGGTAAACACATGACAGCGGACGCACCAAATTCGTGTGCATGTGCTATGAGCTCAAGCACATCGGTAACTTTTAAGGCCACGGCACCAACGCAAACGGGAACCCTCCCCCCTACGATTTTCATCACAAATTCAACATATTGCTTACGTTCAGACATGGAAAGAGCGGAAAACTCTCCGGTGGCACCAACAGGCAATATCCCATGCACACCGCTTTCTAAAAGCCAGTTCAAATGTTTTTCGCAAGCATCATAATTAATACTGCCGTCAGCGTCAAAGTGTGTAACAGTTACAGCAAAAATTCCATTAAGTTTCGACATGCATTGATCCTTTTCATAATTGATATTGGGTTATCGTTTCGTATTCAAGCTACATTAAAGTGATAGAGCATACTTCATTGACAAGCAGGTGTCAAAAATTTAACAACATTTCAGATAATTAGAAACAATCTACTTATCAAGATTTTATGGAGATATGCTCACCGTTGAAGCATAAAGAGAATGATTACATATTTAAGGCATCAGCGCAATTCTTAAAATTGACAACGTGGCTATTGCCTCACGTGATTCTAATTTTGTAAAAATTTTCTTGGGGGAGGGACCTTTTTGGAA
>CAYJHK010000328.1:0-2394 GCA_964369515.1 uncultured Desulfovibrionaceae bacterium | reverse complement strand
AGTCTAGAACTTTTCTAAAAAAAAGCAAGTATTTTTATGGGAAGGAACTCTAGGCCACACGTGATTTCGAATGTATTAATAATTCTCATTAACATATAAAACTTTATTGGCTACTTGAGTTTTTTAGCGGCTATAAAGTTAATCTTTACAATAACTTATCCTAGAGATGGATTTTTTTGCCGCAGGCCGTGCTTTTGACAATCTGCGGTAGCAGATTTTCAAAAGGTACGGGGTGCTGGTTTTTGTGCGATTTTGAGTGGCTTGTAAGATTTTTTCTGCTCGCAAGGCAAAAAACATTTTGTAAACTTGAACGTACTCAAGTACGTGAGTTTGCAAAATGTTTTTTAACGCCGCGAGCAGGAAAAAGATGAAGACACCAAAAGCGCACAAAAGTAAAAAGTTGGCAGTTACTGCTAATAATTAGTCGATGCTGAAAAACGCATTTTCATGCATTTTTCACCTCCGACTAATTACTATTAAGACATTCGGAATCACGTGCTCTAGGCAAAGCTATATAAAAATGGGGAAGCATAAAAAAACGCCTACCCATTCATAAAAATTGTTTATTACAGCTTATTAATAGCGATAATGCTCCGCCTTATACGGCCCTGTAACCTTAACACCGATGTAGTCGGCTTGCTCTTGCGTTAAAGTGGTGAGTTTCACTCCAAGCCGCTCCAAGTGCAAACGTGCCACTTCTTCATCCAATTCCTTGGGAAGAATGTACACTTTATTTTCCAAAGTTGAATCTGTGGCCAGACGAATTTGCGCCAGCACCTGATTGGTGAAGCTATTGGACATGACAAAGCTTGGATGACCGGTGGCGCAACCAAGGTTTACCAATCTCCCTTCAGCCAGCACAATAATGCTCCGTCCGCTTTTCAATGTCCACTTATCCACTTGGGGCTTAATATTAAGGCGAGTGACGGCGGTATTATCTTCTAAATAGCTCATTTCTATTTCATTATCAAAGTGGCCGATATTGCAAATAATAGCTTCGTCCTTCATGCCTTCCATATGTGCGGCGGTGATAACATGATAGTTACCGGTGGCAGTTACATAGATGTCACCCTCAGCCAAGGCCGCTTCCATGGTGGTCACCTCAAAGCCTTCCATGGCAGCTTGCAAAGCGCAAATTGGGTCTATTTCCGTAACCAAAACACGAGCCCCATAGCTGCGCATGGAGTGTGCGCACCCCTTACCCACATCGCCATAACCTGCCACAACCACAACCTTTCCGGCAATCATAATATCTGTGGCACGCTTAATGCCGTCGGCTAAGGATTCACGGCAACCATATAAATTATCGAACTTCGACTTGGTCACGGCATCATTTACATTAATGGCCGGAAAGAGCAATTTTCCTTCTTCGGACAGTTGATAGAGACGATGTACGCCGGTGGTAGTTTCTTCGGAGACGCCCTTAATCTTAGCGGCAATGCGCTGAAAACGTTCTTTATCTTGTGCATAGGAAGCTGCCAAACGGTTCATGACAACTTGGAATTCTTTATTATCGTATTTCTTTTCCAAAATGGAAGGATTTTTTTCTGCTTCCACGCCCTTGTGTACCATGAGCGTGACATCGCCGCCATCATCGACAATAAGATCCGGCCCAGATCCATCAGGCCAAGTGAGCGCCATTTCTGTGCACCACCAATATTCTTCTAATGTTTCGCCCTTCCACGCAAAAACCTTAGCATAACCAAGCTCGGCAATGGCGGCGGCGGCATGGTCTTGTGTGGAAAAAATATTACAAGATGCCCAGCGAATATCCGCACCAAGCGCATGTAGTGTTTGGATAAGCATGGCGGTTTGAATGGTCATATGCAAGGAACCTGTAACCTTAAGACCCTTAAGCGGTTTGCTTTCGCCATATTTGGCAATGCATTGCATAAGACCCGGAACTTCACGTTCGGAAAGCTGCATTTCTTTTTTGCCAAAATCAGCCAGTGACATATCGGCAACTTTATGGTCAAGACGCAAATCAAGGGGTTGAACTTGAGACATGGAATACTCCTACTTTAAGATTTCTGCACAATTCATAAAATTGACAAAACACAAGGATTGCGTAAAATACTCGCAATAACTTTCGTTATAAATCAAGTCATTGCGAGGAGCGAAGCGACGAAGCAATCCACGCCTTTTTGTATTGTGCAGACATCTTACTTTATTTTTCTAAGCAAATAGCCATTTTTTTCGCTTTAGGCAAGCAAAAAGACTGTACAAGTTTTTCAACAAAGCGTAAACTGCCCCTGTCTGAGTGCTCAAGAACGTGATTCTGAATGCATTAATAGTAATTAGTCGTCACTGAAAAACATGTTAACAGTTTAAAATTAAACATTTTTTTAGTTAAAATATACAAATAAAAATGCCGAAAATAAGGGCATGGAATGC
>CAYJHK010000327.1:0-2410 GCA_964369515.1 uncultured Desulfovibrionaceae bacterium | reverse complement strand
CTTACGGGTATAACCGTAAAAAAAGAACAATAAGTAGGGTAATGTATGGAAAATATTATCTCTTGCCAAGATGTGCGCCATATTTATTCACAAAAAGAAGTGTTGTGTGGCCTATCATTTACTGTGGCACGGGGCGGTGTTTTTGGCTTGCTTGGCAAAAATGGGGCAGGCAAAAGCACCACCATTAATTTGCTCATGGGTTTTTTACGCCCCACAGCAGGCATATGCACTGTTTTTGGCCAGCAAAGCCATACATTACCGCCGTCTATGCGCACTCGTATCGGCCTTTTGCATGAAAATTTCATTCAATATGATTTCATGAGCATAGCTGAACTGGAAAGATATTATGCCGCTTTTTATGCAAATTGGGATAAGGATATCTTCTTTGCACTCATTGACAAACTTGCCGTTCCTTACAATCGCCGCCTCTCTCGTATGTCCTGCGGGCAACGCTCACAAGTGGTGCTGGGTCTCATTATGGCGCAAAAACCGGAACTTATGATTTTAGATGATTACAGCATGGGGCTGGATGTGGGCTATCGCCGTTTATTCATAGATTTTCTGCGTGAATATGTGGCAGAGCACAAAACCACGGTGATGCTCACTTCGCATGTGGTACAAGAGCTGGACAGTATTATAGATAATATGATTGTATTGCAAAAAGGGAGGGTGCTTGTTTCCGGCAAAAAACAAACCTTTATGGACAGCTTTTTTTGTTATACTTTTGAAAGAAGCCCTCAGGCAGAAATGCTCAGCGTTGGGAAAGAAATACATGCCATTGAGCATCTAGGGCAGCAGTGTACTATCTTTAGCTTTTTGCCCCCTGAAAAAATGCTCACCTTTCTTAGGCAGCACGCTGTACCACACACACAATGGCAACACTTGCCCATGACCTTCGAAGACGCCTTTGTGGGCTTAACCGGAAAATATTAGGAAAATGTTATGCACACTCCATATCATGCTTTACTTCAAAAAGAATGGATAAAATTACGCCATATACTTTGGATTATTCCAATTTTCTTTATATATGCCACGGCGGACACCTATTTTACCTTAAACACCATTGAGCGTGCACACGAGGCCTTTGGGCTATGGACGACCCTTGTTTCCAAGGAACCGCCCTTTTTTGGCGCCTTCCAGTACATTGTTTTTTTAGGCTTTATTATTGCTTTTTTTCAAATGTGGCCGGAAAGCCAAGGGAAGCATTTACGTCTCTTATTTCATATGCCGTTGCCGCCGGAACGTATGGTGGCCTTTATGCTTTTGTGTGGCCTTGTGCTGATGACTGCCATAAATGTACTGGCAGTGCTCTTGCTTATGAGCACACTTTTCGCCTTTAATTTACCGTGGGAAGTGACTTCTGCCGTGCTCTATGCCTTTGCGCCCTATGCACTTTTGAGCATTATTTCGTACATGAGTGTTTTTGCTTTTTGCGGAAGTAAAAGGCTGGGATTGCAGGCTTTAGTCATTGTAAGCGGCCTTATCTTCTATACACTTTTGTGGGGTATTTCAGGGTATAATGCGTGGCGCGAAGCGCTACATTTTTATGTTGTGCTTGGCAGTTCCCTTGTATTTGTGTGCTTTTTTACCTTTTTGCAAAGCATGGGAGAGCCGGAAAAAAGCCCGCTCTTTAGTTGTAGTCGTGTGCTGAGCCTCTGCCTTTTTGCCATTTTGTTAAGTACGGTTTTGCCAGGGCAGTATTGGCGTGTATATATGCCCAAAAGCGCCTCTCAGCGTTTGTATTATAGCCCTGTGCACAAGCAATTTGTGCATGACCAAACATTTATTGATTTCAGCAGATTGCAACAAAGCAAAACTGTGTACTCCTTGGAAGATGGTGGCACACTCAGCAAAAGAGAACTTGCCCTTGCCCTGCCCACCATGCACGCAGAAAATCTCTTAAAGTGGAATATCTTCCCCAAGGAAATTGATGGAAAAGAGCTAACATTACAAGAGATTAAATATCAATGGCACTACACCTCCTTTTCTCCTCGAACCATCGTGAAGCCGCCCTTACTCCTAGAAATGATGCTCGAAGCAAATCCCAGCGGCGCCACCCTCGAAGCCCCCACGGATCTCTTCCGCATAGCCCATGATAGAAAGGGTATAGAATTTTTGCGCCCCCAAGACGGCAGTGTGGATGCGGCGAAAAGCACCGCCTTCACCAAGGCTTTGCAGGACGCCGGTTTTACCTTTCCCATCATGGCTTATGGTGGCAATCCCAATATCCGTAAATTGTATGACGCCGGCTATATTTTTGCCGATGCCACGGGGCATATTTTTCAATTACAAATGATAGATGCTACGCCCGTATGCCGTAAAGTCGCCGGAAAAGTCTCAGAAACTGTACGTTTTATCCTTGTGGAAGAAAATAGACGTGAAGAATTTTTCGCCTATGTGATTACGGACA
>CAYJHK010000326.1:0-2413 GCA_964369515.1 uncultured Desulfovibrionaceae bacterium | reverse complement strand
TTTGGCAAAAGTTCCCCTTCCCCCCTCAAGAAAATAATTAATCAGTGTTTCCTTATGAACAAAATTTTGGCAATGAGACACTAGAGAGCAACGCTGAGATAACCAAAAAGACGCATATGGCGACAGCGCCTAGTCTTGACAAGCCCCCTCTTCTGACCTTTCTTGACTGGCCGACAACAAATCTAAGACTTCTTGTTTTGCATTGTTCTCGAGGGCAAGGTCAGCGGCTTTTTTTCCGGTTTTATTTGGGATATATGGATCTGCTCCGCACTCAAGCAGGGTGCGGACGGCCACTACATTTGCATCAAGGTCTGCCTGACTAAAGCGTCTTGCACCGGAGGCGGCCACCATGAGAGCCGTTTCATTTTTATAATTTCCAAAATTTATATTCGCACCATTTTGGCATAAAACTTTGATGGTCTCTACACTGCCATAATATGCAGCAATCCACAATGGAAACTTGCCCCACTCATTTGTAGACTGTGGGTCATAACCAGTATCGAGCATTGCTTTCACTATCTTTGCTCTATTCTTCATGGCAGCAAACTGAAGCGCATTGAAGTGAAATGAAGTCTCAACAATGCCGATATCCGCCCCATTGGCAAGCAATACACGGGCAGCATCTAGATTCCCAATGTACACAGCGGCCATAAGAGCAGTCCAGCCGTTCTCGGTGGTCTCATTAATATCAGCGCCTTCGGCAATCAATTTATTTATGAGTTGAATATTGCCGTCTTCCGCAGCGTATATTAAAGGGGTGGCCTGTGCCCCCTGCCCCATGAACATCGAAAAAAAACACACAAAAACAATAATTAATTTACGCACAAAAAATTCCTTATGTTAATATATTTCAACAGTATGACAAATAGTTACACTATTTTCCGGCAGCTTGCTTTAACAAATTCACAACCGCCTCATTCTTGCTTTTTCCCATGGCGTGATCCAAAGCAGTTTTCCCCGCATCATCCTTTGTATGCACGTTTGCACCATGAGCGAGTAACATGCGGACTGCTTCTACATTTCCGGTGTCTGGGCTCATGCCGCGAGCAGCGAAAATGAGGGGAGTCCATTCATCAACCCTTTCAGGGGCATTAATATCCGCACCATACTTTATTAAAAGCTTCATGGATTTCAAACTGTTGTGCATTGCAGCACGAGAAAGAAAAGGTATAGAATGGTGATTATATGTATTGGGATCTAGGTCACTTTGGAGCATGGCTTCCACAAGAGATGCGTTATCCTTTTCTAGAGCCAAATCAAACGCAGACCTATCATTCTCATCTTGTAAGCTTGCATCCGCACCATTGGCAAGCAACACACGCACAACGTTCACGTGCCCGGAGGACACAGCATGGTGAAGTGCTGTCTGCCCGTTCTCGTCGCCATCATGAACTTGAGCACCTTCCCCAAGCAATTTGTTAACAAGTGTCACGTCACCTGCTCTTGCCGCCTCTCCGAGCGCAGAAGCCTGTGCTGATTGTCCCATAAGCATTGAAAAGAAGCACATGAAAGCAATAATTAATGTACGCAAAAAAAACTCCTATTTTCTTATGATACTTAAAAAAAAGATTCAAAGCAGCATTCGCTGCACCACATAATCTTCAAAGGCACTGTCAGCCCGTTAAAAAGTCAAGATGCGAGATGTATTAGATTTGCATAGGCAGTTTGACTTTTTTACGCTGACAACGCAGATTGCTGATTTTCAACAGCCTGTCATCGCCTCGCAGCGTCTCTTAACATCTGGTGCACACTTTCATCTGGGTTGTTGTTAATAGCGATATCCAAAGCGCTAGTGCCACTTTCGGTCGTAGCGTGTACATTGGCACCAAGTTTAAGTAAAATGCGCACTGCCTTCGCATTTCCGCCAGGCTCCAAATTGCCTTCCGATGATCCTCCGATAGCAGCATGCATAAGAGGTGTTAGATTGCTAGCGTCAGTTACGTTTATATCCGCACCGTTTTCAACTAAGACCTGTATGGCCTCCGCAGAGTCATTGAATGCAGCCATAGACAATATTGGGGTGCTATTATAACCGAGCATGGTAAAATCGGCTCCATTTTGAAGCAAGACCTTGACGACATCCGCCCGATTGTGAATGGCAGCAAAATGAAGAGCACTAAACTGCGCCTGCGAATTTATCGCATTCACATCGGCGCCATTGGCAAGCAAAATCCTTACAACTTGAACATGCCCCTTCATAGCTGCACGCATAAGAGGGGTCGAGCCAGTTAATTCGCGCTCATCAACATCTGCACCCTTGGCAAGCAAGCGGTTCACGCGCTGCACATCACCTCGGGCTGCGGCAGCTGTTAAAGTAAAAGCAAGGGCTGACTGCCCCATCAACAGTACAGATATACACATGAAAGCAATAATTAATGTACGCACAAAAAAACTCCTATTTTATTATGATATT
>CAYJHK010000325.1:0-2445 GCA_964369515.1 uncultured Desulfovibrionaceae bacterium | reverse complement strand
TTTTCCAAAAAGGTCCCTCCCCCAAGAAAATTTTTACAAAATTAGAATCACGTGTCCCCTTCCCCCCAGATAAAAAGTAGCTGATTAAAGTCAATAGCAACTTCGTACCCTTGTTTTCGGCATTTTTATTTGTATATTTTGTCTAAAAATATCTTTAATTTTAGACAGTTAATGTGTTTTTCAGTGACGACTATCTAATATTTATGGAGATATGCTTAGTCACCCCAATTTTCCATATGTTCTTGAATAAAGCTGCATATATGGTTGTGTTCATCCTTGCCATTATCTTGTATATAGATGGGGGCGCCGAAATGAAAGTGTACGCTTTTTTGCGGTTTAATGGCGCCGAAGTCTTTTATGAGTGAGCCTTGCGACCACGCATCGGTTTTCAGTGCCAGCGGGATGATGGGTTTTTGGTTGTTTTTAGCTAGTTTTACGCCGATGGAGTTGAATTTCTTGGGATCGAACTGGACAGAGCGTGTACTTTGTGGAAAAATCAGTACAGAAATGCCATTATCCAGCATTTTTTTACCTTCTTCGAACACATGTTTAAGATCGTCTCGGGGATTTTTTCTGCCCACGGCTATGGCTTTGCGTGCACGCAACACATCGCCAAAAAAGGGCATTTTCATGAGGCTATCTTTTACGACGAAGGTTACCGGTTTGCGTGGTCGTATAATTCCGGGCAGGACAAAGGTTTCCAGTGTGCTCATGTGATTAGCAACGAAAACGCAGGGCTCTTCGAGAGAATCAAAGTGATGCATACCATCGATATGCAGTTGTACGCCCACGTTTTCCAAAATTTTGCCGATGCCCACACTGCAATTTGACCACATTTTTCCGTCACATTTTCCACGTTTTGCCGCAAAGCACAGTTTGGTTGTGGGGCCTAAGAAGGCACGTGTATAGAAGGCAATGCTTGGAAAAGTTCTTGAAAAAAGGGAGGCTTGCGAGTTAGGGCTTTTGTATTCTGTGCCTGTGCCGTAATGTCTGTCATATTCGTGTAGGGCTTTTTGCATTTATTTGTCCTCCGGTAATTCGTCTTGCATTTATTCATCTTCATATGGGTGTAGTTTGCGCCACCAATGGCTTAGCCTTGCTTCGTCGCCGTGTGGGCGTGGTTTATAGAAGCGTCGCCCCGTAAGTTCTGTGGGTAAATATTCTTGTTTTACATAGCCTTGGGGATAGTTATGGGGGTATTTATATTCCTTGCCGTATCCCCATTCTCGATGCAATTTTGTGACAGCATTGCGTAGATGTATAGGGACGGGCTTTGCTCCCATGCTTTTGAGTTCTTGCTGTGCGAGGCGATAGGCGGCATAGGTGCTATTACTTTTGCGAGCCAACGCCAAGTAAACGACGGTTTCGGCCATGGGGATAAATCCTTCGGGCATACCGACGAATTCGATGGCTTGCTGGCAGGCGACGGCCAAGGGCAATGCATTGGGATCAGCCAGTCCCACATCTTCAGAGGCGGAAAGGATGAGGCGCCGGCAAATAAAGCGTGGATCTTCGCCGCCTTCGAGGAGACAGGCAAGGTAATAGAGCGCAGCGTCCGGGTCGCTGCCACGTATGGATTTTATGAGTGCCGAGGCCAATTCGTAGTGGCTGTCGCCGTCTTTATCGTGACGAGTGAGTATTTCGGGAAGGCTTGCCTTAATTTTGTCAAGTGTACGATTTTCTTCATCAAGGACAGAGACGTATTCTATTAAATTGAGTAGGGTGCGGGCATCGCCCCTTGCGGCTGCGACTAAGAGTTCGAGTACGGGGTCATTGAGATAGACTCCAAAATTTTCTGCGCCACGTTTAGCCAGCTCCAAGAGTTCCGCATGTGCAAGGGCTCGCAAGCGCAGCACATGCATACGTGATAAAAGTTGACGTGTTACGCTAAAAGAAGGATTTTCTGTGGTGGTAGCAATGAGGGTAAGTTCGCCGGATTCCACAAGGGGGAGGAAGAAATCTTGTTGTGTTTTGGAGAAGCGATGTAATTCGTCGAGTACGAGGATTTCTATGCCGCTAAGTTTTCGGCGCAGTTGTTGCAAGCCGGCTTCCGGTGCGGAGATGCGTACAAAGTGTTCTGTTCTTGATTTGGCAAGGATGAGGGCGAGGCTTGATTTTCCACAGCCCGGAGGACCAAAGAAAAGTAAGGACGGCAAACGCTTGGCGGCCATAAAGGCTTGTATTCTTTCTTTGAGATGATTTTGACCCACAAAACCGTCGAGGCTATCGGGGCGTAAATGCTCGGCTAAGGGTTGTTGTCCTGTCATAAAAATTCCCGTAAAATTTCCGTACTTCAAGGTCGCTAAGGAAACACTGACTAATTATTTTTCTTGAGGGGGGAAGGGGAACTTTTGCCAAAACCAAAAAGTTGCCCCTCCCCCCCTCAAACTCCCCCCATCCCCTCAAAACGCTTTTATTATTGTTATTTTCTAGTAACCTACAAAT
>CAYJHK010000324.1:0-2447 GCA_964369515.1 uncultured Desulfovibrionaceae bacterium | reverse complement strand
CAGATTTAAAGGCTACGTCTATTTTAAATTGTGCGAAACTTTTCGTACCTTATCGTGCATTTTTGCGAAGGGAGTGTACGTCTTTTGGTACTCGACCAGAGGAAAAATGAGCTTTGACGCAGTAATCGTCCACGATACGTTATTAAAGACCTCTGCACAATTCATTGCGCAAGGTCTTTGGAGCGTTGACGTTAGTCAATGCGACCGAAAATCAAGAATAGGCGGAGCTTTGCTTCGCCGTTAAGTGATTGATTTTCGTGCCTTTACCTCTGCACACTCTTTTTTTGTAAGCAGAGACAAAATCATATTTTGCTCATAAAACTATATAAGAAAATAATTGTGCAGAGGTCTCTATTTACGGATAAGCTCTTAGCGTACCGTTGCTTGCTCCAGCGCTATTGCCATATCCTTTGTGCTGAATATATCTCGCAAGACTATGGGGCTAAGCGCATTTTCTCCCTTGCCAAAGACAGCCGTAAACGGAATACTTTTACTTCCAAGAGCATGGAGTAAGGCTTCCCCTTGCGCATTGTCGCGCGTAAAATCAACACGCACGAAGGCTATATCGTATTCTTTTTGCCATTTGCGTAGATTTTCGGGAGTAAGTACCGTTTTTTCCACAAATTTACAATTTGGGCACCAGTCGGCGGTAAATTCCACCAACATAGATTTTTTGCCAAGATTGGCAGAAAATTCATGTGCCTTAAATTCTTGCCATTGCACCACTTGCACTTGTGGCTCTTTTACACCATACAATACAGCTAAAATCATGCTCGCAAAAAATAGAGTGGCAAATGCTTTGCGTCGCCAAGCCGGAGCTGCCAAACCTCCATAATGTCCGTAAATCCAGGCACATAGAGACACGATAACTATGGTGGCAAGCATGAGCGTATGCGCATAGCTTGGCAGGATGGAAAATATGTAAACAGCCGTACCCAAAAGGAAAAATGCGACAAGCTTTTCCAATAACTCCATCCATGCACCGGGCTTTGGGAAAAATCGTACACATTGCGGACGCCATGCAAAAAATAAGTATGGCAGACTCATACCTACTCCCACCGCCGTGACAACTATCATTATAATATAAATAGGTTGCAATAGGGCAAAGCTCAGTACTCCGCCAAGCAACGGGCCACTGCAAGGCGTTGCCAAAAGTGTTGCCACAATGCCGGTGATGAAGGCTTGCCGCCGAGGCGAAGAGTCTGGTGTGCTTTTTAAATCCAGCATGGGGAGCGTAAAAACGCCGAAGAGTGACAAGGCTAAAGCAAAAATTATGACCAGCATGGAGGCGACAAAATATACATTTTGAAACAACTCACCCCACATGAGCTGAGCTGAACCCAAGATAAGTGCCAAGATGAAGAATTGACAGATAATGCCGGCGGCAAAGAAAAGATTATGCGTGCGAAAGGCTTGTAGGCGGTGCTCGCCATCTTCAGAGCGCAGCAAGGAATGCATTTTTAAAGTCAAAACAGGCAAGACGCAGGGCATAAGATTTAAAATAAAACCTGCCAGCAGACCAAACAAAAGCGCCTTGCCAAGTCCTGCAACCTCAAGGCTTTCGGCAAATGGCTGTGGAGAAAAATTCCATGCAGCAAGCTCAATATTTTGCTGTTCAGCGGCTTCTGACGTTGTAAATCCCTTAACGGCGGTGGAGGAATGAAACTTTTCTCGTAAGTCTGCACTGTCGTCACCTGTATCATGCTTTTCTTGCCGCACATCACCGGAAATATTTTTGTCCACAGAGCTGCTTTTGTCCATTAGCGAAGCATTAACATTGCCAAGTTGTTTAGTTTTTTGAAGAAATGCCAAAAGAATTTCTTTTTCCGATGGAGGGAGCTTTGTCTTGGGAACTGAAAAAGTTAATGGAGCTTGCACCGGCAAACAATGCTCCTTGGAGCACAAAAGCATGGACAATTCTGCCGTAAACGTAGACACGTCAACAGATTGCGCATCCCCTGTTCCAAAGTCCGTAAATAAAAACACTTTACTGCTAAAAGCCAGTATTTTTTTATCTTTTTCGTAATAATCAAAACGCTCGACTCCGGCAGGAAAATATGTGGGCAAAACTTCACCCTTACTATTTTTTACCACCAGCTGTGTCGGCAATCCCACACCGGAGGCATTGTGCAAGGCGTAAGCATAATAATCCTTGGCTATGTCAAGCTCTACTACACCGATAACATTACCTTTATCCTCTATAAAATGCGTTTGTACCGTTAATCCGTCAGGTATTTCACCGGTGAAGGCAAAACCATGCACACTAAAAAGCATAACGATAGTTAAACAATATACTGTAATTGTTAGTTTTTTAAGCATGTTGCACATTCCTTATTTTTTTTATATATTTTACTTGACTTCACAAACCCATGAGCATATAAGAAAGGTTCGTGTGGGTCATTAGCTCAATTGGTAGAGCAGTTGACTCTTAATCAATTGGTTCGGGG
>CAYJHK010000323.1:0-2461 GCA_964369515.1 uncultured Desulfovibrionaceae bacterium | reverse complement strand
AAGCAAGTGTGCCTTTAAAAAGTTGACATTAGTAATGTCAACTTAAAATACTATAGGAAGAAAGTTATTTGGCAAAGAATTTTTTCTTTTTGTTGCGAAAAGGAATAAAAAGCTTTGAAGCAATCGCATTGGCAAAAGCATACAGCTTTCTTTCTGAAATAAATGATGAAAAAAGTGGCATAGTGGCAAATACATATCGCCAAAATCTTTTGACTGCATGGAAATAAGGAACAACACATGGACGCACATGATGCATCTGACGCATATTCTCTGGATAAAAACGGTCTCTGTCAAAACGTCGAAGCTCTAAATGGAAAAAAAGTTCTTATTATTGGTGATGTTATGCTTGACATTTATTTGCAAGGCGATGCCAAGAGGATTTCGCCCGAAGCTCCTGTACCCGTTGTACACATAGCAAGCCAAAAGAATATGCCGGGCGGTGCTGCCAACGTCGCCCGAAATATACGTGCTTTGGGAGGTCTGCCAACGCTCGTTGGTTTATGCGGTAGCGACAGTGATGGTCAAGTTCTGGTGCGCCTCTTGCAAGAATCCTATATTGCAGCGCATATTTTTCAACACCATGAGCGCACGACAACAGTAAAAACTCGTATCATGGCGCAAAATCAGCAGATGTTGCGTGTGGATAAAGAAGTGTATTTGCCTGCAAATACAGACGAAAACAGAGAGCTGTGCCACGCACTGGACGCTTTACTTCCCATGCATGACGTTATACTTATCTCCGATTATGCCAAGGGACTGTTAAGCGCAAAGCTCATGCAGCATATACATGACACATGCGCAAAGCTGGAAAGTCCGCCGGAAATATTTGTGGATCCAAAGCCTCAACATGCCGCAATTTATGGTAATGTTTCACTTATGACTCCCAACCGCAACGAAGCGCAGGCCATGGCGCATATATCTCTTAACAGTCAAGATGACATCATACGAGCCGGTCAAGTTATTCTAGATACTTTCCATTGCAAAGAGCTGCTCATGACCTTAGGCAGTGGCGGCATGGCACTTTTTATGGAGAACGGACATATATATAATATTGCTACCCATGCACGGGCGGTGTTTGATGTGACCGGTGCCGGCGACACGGTTATTGCATGTCTTGCTCTGGCACGAGCGGCCAAAATCCCTCTCGTAGCCGCAGCCCATATGGCCACCTATGCGGCGGGACTGGTGCTTGAACATGTGGGAGTTGCCTGCGTAAACGCCGAAGATATACTTAAAGCCATACATGAAAGCAGTAGGATTCCACTATGCACACGCTGGAAGTAAAACAAAGCAAGCCACGGGTGGCATTGGTTCACTACTGGCTTGTGCAAATGCGTGGTGGCGAAAAGGTACTTGAAGCCTTGTTGCGCATGTATCCACATGCAGATATCTATACGCATGTACTGGACAGAGAAAAACTTTCCCCGTTGTTGCAATCTGCTAATATCTATACGACATTTATAAATAAATTGCCCTTTGCCAAAAAACTTTATCAGAAGTACTTACCGCTCATGCCCTTTGCCTTGGAGCAAATTGACCTCACAAGCTATGATTTGATAATTTCCTCAGAATCCGGCCCTGCCAAGGGTGTACTCACTCGGGCAGACGCAACGCATATTTGCTATTGCCATAGCCCCATGCGCTATCTATGGGATTTTTATCCGCAATATTTGCAAAGTGCTTCGTGGGCGGTACGCCTTGTGATGCGAGCTTGTTTTTACAGATTACGCCAATGGGACGTGCTGAGTGCCCTTAGGGTGGATCATTTTGTGGCTAATTCGCATACCGTGGCGCAGCGCATTCAAAAACATTGGCGGCGCAAATCAAATGTAGTTCATCCTCCTGTAAGTACAGAAAATTTTCCTATGTCTACGCAGAAACGGCAACATTTTTATCTCTGCGTAGGACAATTGGTTGATTATAAGCGTGTCGACATTGCCATTGAAGCCTGCATCCAATTAAAAAAGCAGCTTATTATAGTGGGTGATGGTCATATGCGTCTCCGGTATGAAAAAATTGTACACGAGCAAGAAGCCGGTAAATATGTACAATTTTTAGGAAGATGTGATGACGAAAAAATCTGTGAGCTTTATAGTACCTGTGCTGCACTACTTTTTCCCGGCGAAGAAGATTTCGGCATTGTCCCCTTGGAAGCCATGAGCACGGGGGCACCTGTGCTGGCTTATGGCAAGGGCGGCGCAACAGAAACAGTGCTTGATACTATAACCGGTCTTTTCTTTTATGAGCAAACAACAGAGTCACTTTGTCAAACGATACAAAAATTTGAAGATACACGCATAAACTTTGTGCCTGAACGCATTCATGCCCACGCTCAAAATTTTTCGGAGGAACGTTTCATATCTCAAATGCAAATGGAAATCGAAACAGTCCAAAAACATAATGAATTACTTGGATAATGTATAAACTCCATACCCTTTTAACGACTGATGCGCTCCATAAT
>CAYJHK010000322.1:0-2476 GCA_964369515.1 uncultured Desulfovibrionaceae bacterium | reverse complement strand
AAGCAAGTGTGCCTTTAAAAAGTTGACATTAGTAATGTCAACTTAAAATACTATACGAAAAATTCTTTTAAAAATATGTTTGTATACATTGTGTTTATTTAAAACGCAATTTACTTCGTTCTCTTTTAAAGTACGACCTCTGCATACTCATTTTTTATGCGTAAATGAAAAGCAATATTATACACATAAAGATAAATTCGAAAACAATTGTGCAGAGGTCTTAAAGTAGAGGAATTAATCAACACTTCCAAAAGTATATTTTGCCCCAAGGGCACTTAACAAACCATAACAACCGGCAAGCATCATTTGTCCATGCGGTGCCAAAAATTGCCCATGTCCCCGTAAACGCTCACGTTGCGGACCAATAATAAAGGTTGGTGCAAAAGACCCTGCCTCTTCCAAACGTTCGCCAAAAGCTACACCATGCCCGCCGCTTGCACGCACTTTTTCATCGGGAAGCCAACCCATACGAAACTCTTGCAAATCATGCAAGTATTCCTCAAGCGGTTGCTGCCCGGTATGATGTTCAAAAATTCCAAGGACTTTATTGTCATAAATTAACATGGCCAGCGTATGGCTGTTCCCCACGTTAATAATGGTAATACCCTCACGCCTGCAACGCTTGGCAACTTCAGCAACGGAAAGAATACCCAAAATCGCCGCAGTCCCCGTATCGGCCACCGATCCGCCCGTGAGTTGCTGCAAGGCAAGAAGGCGTGTGTTTTGCGGGCACTCTTCCTGCACATGCGTATATAACCAGTGCTGCGGCAAGGGATTTTTTTGGAGCAATTGAGCCCACGCCTGCATTCTGCCTTGTCTGTTACCCTCCGGAAAAACGCCGTGGTCTTGCACAGCAGCCACAACCATATTCGGCAGGGGAAGTCCCCATTGACGTAGCAAATTTTCCCACACAAACCCATGATAATCGGTTAAATAAACGGGCACAGCCCCGGGCGGTGCCACTTCGCAAATAATAATGCCAAGTGCTTGAACTTTTTCAAGACTGTCATGGATGGCAACGGCAGCACTTGCCGTACTGTACACTTGCAAGCCGGCCTGCATATGCGCCGTCAATGCACGCATAAAACCGCCGCCCATATTCTGACCATAAAGCCAAATATGTTTGCCGCTTGCCGTAATTTCACGTATCTTTTGTTCTATCAACCTTGCCGGTGCCGGCAGTACGAATTGCGGCCAATTTTCCGGCTCCATATGCGGACGTGCCAACAAAACATCTTGGGTTCCACTGCCTATATCAAGCAATAGCACAGGCCCCGTTTTTTCAAGGAAGTCAAATTCATGTGCCACTATATTTTCTCGCTCATCTTTGTTTATCACTCGCTGCATTTATCTTGAGAAGTATCTTGCTCCATGGCCGTATCTTGCTCCATGGCAAGGATTTCACGATACAAACGTATAGTTTCCTTGGCATCTTCTTCTCTCACTTTATGCAAGGCAAAACCGGCATGAATGATAACATAATCACCGATAGCCGCCTCTTCGGGCAAGAGCATGACGGAAGCCGTAATGAGCGTTTGCCCTTCTCCGACTTTAGCCCTTGCCATACCATCGTCCAAAAGTTCTACAATTTGCGCAGGAACCGCTAAGCACATACTACACTTCCTCCAACAATTCAGCACTGATTCGTGCGATTTCTTGGCGTGCAAGCTTCAAATAATCTTCAAACTTTTCTTGAACTTGCGCTGAAAGACCTATATTCCACGTCGTGTAATCATACGGTTCCATGCCAAGCACCTTAATGTGTGGCCTTTGTCCGTGCAAGAGCTCTGCCATATTTAAAGAATCAATGAGATCAATGTCATGTATGGAAAGACGCTGTTTTTCATTGTCAACAAGATCCGCTTCGGTCAACATATACATGCTGCCCGGCTCACCGTTTGCGTGTACAATATCAAGCACCAAGACCGCCGCATAGCCTTCAAAGAGGTAGAAAACATCTTGGGTGAAAGTGCCGGCCTCCATAACCGTGACATTGTCCGGAAATGCTTCTTCCAATAGCTTTTGTGCGGCAAATACCCCCACACCGTCATCGGTGAGCAACATATTCCCGATGCCCATGACAAGTAATTTTTTCATTACATAAGCCCCCTGTTAATACCCAAGGAAGATAACAACATATACTCAAAAATGCAACGTGAATTATTTGCTGTATTTTGAGATATTTCTTGGGGGAAAACTTTTGCTAGCGCCAAAAAGTTTTCCCCCAAACCCCCTTTCAAAACGCGCTTTCCGCTTTTTTCTTTGAAAAAAGCTCCATTTGGATCTTATATAGCAGTTCCGCTTAACATTGAGGCAAGCCTCGCTTCGGCGTTAAACGTGTAAGTAAATTGCACTTACGCCTCAGCGGCGGTCGTCTGCATTCGCATTCGACCTAGCAATTCCAAGTGGAATTGCTAGATGTAAGGAAACACTGATTAATTATTTTCTTGAGGGGGGAAGGGGAACTTTTGCGATT
>CAYJHK010000321.1:0-2481 GCA_964369515.1 uncultured Desulfovibrionaceae bacterium | reverse complement strand
CAGTGCTTGACTGCTCTCGCAGTCAAGATAGTAATTTCAACTGAAATTACTATATTATGTGGCTATTGCCTTGACTCAGTAAAATTAAAATTATGTTTATTTTCCAACCCCTTCCCCCCAGATAAAAAGTAGCTGACTAAAGGCAATAGCCATATATGCTAACATTTAAAATTGAAGGAGAAAATTATGAGAATTGCCCTAACGGGAAATCCAAATAGTGGTAAAACAACACTATTCAATGCAATCACAGGAAAGATTGAAAAAGTAGGCAACTGGGCCGGCGTTACAGTTGAAAAAAAAGAAGGATTTATAAAAAATAATCTTTATAGCAACGAAGAAAAGCTTATAGCTGTGGATTTGCCCGGTGCATATTCCATGTCTCCTTTCACATCTGAGGAAAGTATTACTCGAAATTTTGTGAAAAATGAAAATCCCGATGCAATTATCAATATTGTGGATGCAACAAACCTTTCGCGTTCATTATTTTTCACCACTCAACTTTTAGAGGTTGGAATTCCAGTTGTTGTGGCACTTAATAAAAGTGATTTGAATATGAGAAAAGGTATTACCATAGCCGTTGAAAAATTATCCAAAGCTCTTGGTTGTCCTGTAGTGGAAACAGTTTCAACAGTTTCAACTGATAATGGACTGAAAGAGCTCATAGCTGTTGCTGTGTCACAAAAAGGTAAAACTCAAAAGGCTCCCTATCAAGATCCCGTGGATATGACAGATGAAAATGCGCTTAAAGTTTCTGATAAAAAGCGTTATGGCTTTGTGGATGCGCTTGTTAAAAGCGTTGAAACACGAGCCACAAAAAGTGAGACACAAACATTACAAGACAGCCTTGACCGCATTCTTGCCCATAAATGGCTTGGCATACCTATCTTTGCCGCTGTTATGTGGGCTGTTTTTTATATTTCACAAACAACAGTGGGCACTTTTATTGCGGATTTGCTTGTGGGCTATATTGATATGTTTAATGAATGGGCAGCCGGTGCACTTGGTGATGATGTGTCCCCACTTTTAAGTTCCATTTTACTTGATGGTATAATTGGCGGTGTTGGGGCTGTTCTTGGCTTTTTACCACTCATTATGGTGATGTTCTTCTTATTGGCACTTCTGGAAGATTGCGGCTATATGGCTCGTGTGGCAGTTGTTATGGATAGATTCTTTAAGGTGGTTGGTCTTTCAGGTAAGTCGATTATCCCTATGGTTATTGGCACAGGTTGCGCAATTCCTGGTGTTATGGCCACAAGAACCATCAGAAATGAGCGGCAAAGAAGAACGACAGCAATGCTCACTCCCTTTATGCCGTGCGGTGCGAAACTTCCTGTAATCGCACTATTTGCAGGCGCATTTTTTGCTGACAACCCTTGGGTGGGTACGAGTATGTATTTTACAGGTATAGGCCTTATTATTGCTGGGGCATATCTTGTAAAAATTGTTACAGGTGAAAAATATGCACGCTCTTTCTTTATTATGGAATTGCCGGAATATCAATTTCCAAGTCTTTTGCGTGCCATCATGTCAATGCTCTCACGTGGCAAAGCCTTTATCATAAAAGCTGCTACAATTATTTTGGTTTGTAATGCTCTTGTGCAAATTATGCAAACATTTGATTGGTCGTTCAATGTTGTGGCTGAAGGGGCAGAAGGAACAAGCATACTTGCTTCCATTGCAAGCCCATTTGCTTTTTTGCTTATTCCTTTGGGATTTGGCGCATGGCAATTGGCTGCTGCTGCAATTACCGGATTTATTGCCAAAGAAAATGTTGTTGGCACATTAGCTGTTGTTTATGGTATCACAAACTTCATTGATACAGAAGAGCTTGCTCTTGTAAGCGGTGCTACGACTGTTGCTGAAACAATGGGAATGACCTCCGTAGCGGCTTTAGCATATCTTATGTTTAACCTATTCACCCCACCATGCTTTGCTGCCATAGGAGCCATGAATGCCGAAATGGAAAACAAAAAATGGTTGTTTTCAGGTATAGGCTTACAATTTGGCACGGCATTTGTGGTAGCATTTTTGGTTTATCAAGTGGGTACATTGATGACTCTAGGTACTGTGGGTGCCGGTTTTATTCCCGGGCTTATAGTTGTTGTCGGATTAGTGTCGCTTTTGGTTTATCTGCTCATGCAGGGTAATGCAAAATCCAATGCGAAGTATCATATGGCACCTGCTCAATAAAAAAGTATTTTCGTATATCTAGCTTAAAAAAGTGCTTTCGGTATAGAAGTCATGGCATTCTAAATTTGTAAAATTTTCTTGGGGGAGGGACCTTTTTGGAAAAAGGTCTCCTCCTCCAAACCCCCACCCCCAAAAACTTTTCATACGCACCACAATTTACTTCGTAAATTGTGGTGCTATAAGCATATTTTATACAAAGTTACATATAAGGCTCAAATGGAGCTTTTTTTCGAAGAAAAAAAGCGGAAAGCGCGTTTTGAGGGGGGTGTGGGGCCGACCCAAAGGGCGCGT
>CAYJHK010000320.1:0-2505 GCA_964369515.1 uncultured Desulfovibrionaceae bacterium | reverse complement strand
TTTTTTCAAAAAGGTCCCTCCCCCAAGAAAATTTTTACAAAATTAGAATCACGTGCGGTTTCAAAGCGAACTTGCAAGCTTTTTTTCTGCTTTATTCAAGACCCGGATACAATTCTTCGCTATCGAGTAAGATGGTAACAGGTCCGAAGTTTATTAGGGATATATCCATGAGTGCGCCGAAGATGCCGGAAAAAACTCGAGTGGGTAGGGCACTTTCTACATCTTTCACAAAGCGTTTAAACAATTCTTCGGCTATGGGCGGTGGGGTACATTGCAGAAAATCCGGCCTGCGTCCTTGTTTACAGTCAGCGTAGAGGGTAAATTGTGACACAAGAAGAATATTGCCTCCATAATCTTGAACATTAGTCTGGAATTTATGGGCAGTTTCCGGAGTATTTCCCGGAAAAATACGCAAATGTAACATTTTATCCATGATGGAAGTCCATATTTTGCTTTGTGGCAATGCTGCGGTATCCTTATGTCCAAAGCCTACAAAAACGAGCAGTCCGCTGTCAATGGCAGCAACTTCAGTGTTTTGCACCGTTACGCTTGCGCTGTGCACCCTTTGAATTAGGAGTCGCATGATTTGCCGTCCTCCACGTTTTGTGTACCTTGTGTGTTTTCTGTATTTTCTGCGTTTTCAGTTATATTTTCCATGTTTTCAGTTATATTTTCCGGTGAATTATTTATGTTTTTAGCATTTTTTTGTAAAGATTTCTGCATTTCTTCTTCACGCAAAATGCGTCGCAATACTTTCCCCACCACGGTTTTTGGCAATGACTCACGAAACTCCACGTGGCGTGGCACTTTATAGTTGGCAAGTTTGCTACGACACCAAGCGGTGACTTCGGGGCGTGTAAGTTGGGTATCCGGCTTTAGCACAATGAAGGCTTTGATAACCTCGCCACGCTGACTATCGGCAATGCCCACGGCAACAGCATCGAGAATGTGAGGGTGCTCCAGTAAAACTTCATCAATTTCACGAGGATAAACATTGTAACCCATGACAATAATCATATCTTTTTTGCGGTCTGCAATATGAAAAAAGCCGTCTTCATCCATGGTGGCAAGGTCTCCGGTATAGAGCCAGCCATTGCGAAGAGCCGAAGCCGTGGCATCGGGGCGATTCCAATAGCCGGCCATAACTTGAGGGCCTCGAATGACAAGTTCGCCCAATTTTCCTGCAGGCAGGGTAAGGGAGCCGCCTTCCATATCCACGATACGTGCTTCTGTGCTGGGCAGTGGGATGCCGATGGAACCTATTTTATGTTTATGGGCAAGTACAGGACTGATATGCGTTATGGGTGAAGCTTCTGTGAGTCCGTAGCCTTCAATGATGGTTGCGCCGGTAAGCTCTTGAAAGCGGCGATAATGCTCTTCCGGTAAGGGAGCTGAGCCTGAAATACATAATTTTATGCTACGTAAATTATAACTGGCAAGGTTTTTTTGTTGCATGAGCGAGACGTATATAGCCGGTGCGCCCGGTAGAATACTGGGCTTATGCTTTTTAATAAGGTTTAAAACATCGAGGGGGACATAGCGTGGCAAGGGTAAGACGCAGGCACTGAGTGCGGTGGGAATAATGAGTCCTACGGAAAGTCCATAAACATGGAAAAAAGGTAAGACGGACACAAATTTATGTGCTTCTTGTGCTATTTTGTGGATAATAGTAATAATTTGACGACAGTTTGTTCCTATGTTTTCGTGCGTGAGCATAACGCCCTTGGGTGTCCCTGTGGTGCCGCCGGTATATTGCAAAAGGGCAATGCTATTGGAGGAAATGGTATTATCCGCACTGTATTTCTGTTTGCAGGAAAACATACTTTTCCAAGCAACAATTGTTTTATTATAGGCAATGTCAATGTTATTATTTTTACGTTTTTCCTTAAAAGTATACAAATAATTAAGCGGAAAGGACAAAGCATCCACAATGCCGGTGACAATATATTTTTCAACGGGAAGGCGTGCACGCAATGGGTTTATTTTCGGCCAGAGTAAATCAAGTAAAATAAGACATTTTGTGCCGGAATCCTGAAGGTGGTGGACGATTTCCGTTTCCATATAGAGCGGATTGACCATGACCGCTATGGCACCGGCCTTCATAATGCCCCAAAAGGCAATGATTGCTTGTGGCACATTGGGCAGCATGATGGCCACCCTGTCGCCATGATTGATACCCATAAGGCGCAAAGCTGCGGCAAAGGTTTCGGCTTTTTGTTGCAAATCGTGGTAGGTGATTTTTGTATTTTGAAAAATACACGCCACTTTATGGGGATTTGCTTGAGCAGCCTTATCCAAAAGAGAAAATAAAGGGCCGGTAAATGGGGTAACGCTGTGCGCAACGCCGGCATCATAATGTTCAAACCATGGGCTGTCATAGCTTATGGGAATAGAATTGTCTTGATTATGCATATATAAAACCTGTTTATTTAACTTTCATGAGGGAAATCATAGGAAACACTGATTAATTATTTTCTTGAGGGGGGAAGGGGAACTTTTGCCAAA
>CAYJHK010000319.1:0-2512 GCA_964369515.1 uncultured Desulfovibrionaceae bacterium | reverse complement strand
GGAGACCTTTTCCAAAAAGGTCCCTCCCCCAAGAAAATTTTTACAAATGGGCTTAGTCGTAATATTCTCTAATCGTATTTTTTTGTAGTTGAGTCTTGTTCGCATTTGCCTTCTTTATCTTCGTTATCTCCCTTGCTTTCCTTGTCATTCTTGTCGTTCAGCTCTTCCTCATGCACGGGCGACTCTTGTTCCTTGTGCTCGTCTTTCTTGCTTTCTTTGAATTTATCCATTTTTTCGCTCATTGTTGCCTTGGTTTGTTCAAGATGTGTGAGCATTTCTTCAGTTTTTTTCTTGGCTTCATTGAGCATTTCTTCAGCCTTTTTCTTGGCTTCTTGCACAAGTTCTTCGGCTTTTTTTCTGGTTTCTTGCATAAGTTCTTCGGCTTGTTTACGAAGCAGCTGAGATTTTTCCTTATTTAACTTTGCCTCAATGGCCTCGTCCACAAAATCTTCCATGGGACTGTTTATGACTGCAAGCTCACCGGAAGCTTCCATTTTTTCCAGCTCTGATTCACGCAGCACACGGCGCAAAACCTTTCCCACGAGTGACTTGGGCAGTTCCTCACAAAATTCAACATATTTAGGTACTTTATAACTTGCAAGTCGTGTTCGACAGTGGTTCAAAAGCGCACTGGTCGTCAGCTCTTCTTTGCTGGCTTGTGGTATGACAAAAGCCTTGAGCACCTCACCTCGTGTACGATGGGGGATACCCACCACAACAGCTTCGGCCACCAAGGGATGTTCGTATAAAACTTCATCAATTTCACGAGGATAGACATTGTATCCACCTATGATAACCATGTCTTTTTTCCTGTCAGCGATGAAAATGTAGCCGTCTTCATCTTTGTATGCAATATCACCTGTATACAACCATCCGTCACGAATGGTCAGCTCGGTTTCTTCTTTGTTGTTCCAATAGCCTTGCATTATCTGCGGCCCACGGGCAATGATTTCGCCAAGCTCGTTGGGGCCAAGTTCTTGTGTTCCTGTTTCGCTGTCTACAATTCGTATTTCCGTTCCGGGCAAGGGAACGCCGACGGAACCTTCTTTTTGTAGACCATATACGGGATTGGCGGTGATACAAGGCGATGCTTCCGTAAGGCCAAAGCCCTCGGTTACGCAAGCTCCGGAAAGTTTTTTGAAGCGAGACAAAGCCTCAACGGGAAAAGGCGCAGAGCCGGAAATACACAATTCTATACTCGAAAGATCATAGTTGGGAAGATTTTTTTGCTGCATGAGTGAAATGTAAATTGAAGGCACGCCCACAAAAAAATTAGGTTTTAATTTGGTGATGGTGTGCAAAAGATCAAGCGGCGTGTAACGTGGAACCGGAATGGACGATGAAGCGAGCATGGCCGGTAAAATTATATTGCCGGCTAGGCCAAAGATATGAAAAAATGGGAGTATGGACAAAAAACTAAATAATCCGCCGGTGGGAGGATTTTCTATATATTTCGGTGCACTGAATATGATGTATTTTAATATTTGCATCTGGCATGAAAGATTGGCGTGGGTGAGCATGGCAGCTTTGGAGACGCCTGTGGTTCCGCCCGTATACTGCAAAAAAGCGAGGGCACTTTCAGGGTCTTCTATTGTGTGGGCATAACGCTCCTTAGTGCGCATACATTTTGACCAGGGAATAATGTTTTTGCCGTCATATGCAACGTTTGGCGCGTTTTTTTCACGTTTTGCTTTCAATTGCTGTAAATAATTCAAGGGAAAAGCCAGCCCGTCGGAAACCTTGGTGACAATACTAAAACGTAACTGCAATTTGTCGTATAAATGCTCAATTTTTGACCATAAAAGATCAAGTGTAATGAGTACCCTTGCGCCTGAATCGGCAAAGTGATGGGTTAATTCCTTTTCCATATATAAAGGATTAGTCATAACAGCCACGGCACCTGCTTTTAATACTCCCCAAACGGCAATGATGGTTTGCGGTAAATTGGGAAGCATAATGGCAACGCTGTCGCCAGCTTCCACCCCTCGCAAGCGTAAAGCGGCGGCTAATTTTTCTGCCTCGAGCCGGAGCTTGGCATAGTTTAATTTGTAATTTTGAAAAATAATGGCTTTTTGTTGTGGAAATTTCGCCGCAGCTTCATCAAGATAGTGTAAGATGCTACAGCTTTCGAAAGTAATTTCAGGCTCTTCAGAGTTTTCAAAGTGCCGCCACCAAGGTGTTTTTTTAGTATTTGTGGACATAATTTTCCTAGTTTAAATTGAATATAATAAGAACATTTTGTATCTTAAAGGTATGGTAACAGATATTAGAAACAAGTCAAAATAATTTATCGTTACGGTTTGCATAGGAAATATAGAATCGTCGATAATTCTGTGTCACATATAAAAATCGTGGCTATTGCCTTTAGTCAGCTACTATTTATCTGGGAGGAAGGAAAACCCTTTTGCTAGCGCCCAAAAGGGTTTTCCTTCCCCCAGACCCCCATCCTTTCCCAAACCGCGCCAATTGCTCATCCCTGTCGGGATGAGCTAGTAAAAATTAAGAATGAGGT
>CAYJHK010000318.1:0-2547 GCA_964369515.1 uncultured Desulfovibrionaceae bacterium | reverse complement strand
TTTTGGCAAAAGTTCCCCTTCCCCCCTCAAAAAAATAATTAATCAGTGTTTCCCTAAAAATGCAAATATTTTATCAACAACGCTTAAAAACGCCTTTGCATAAGCACGGCATCAGCCAGCGTCAAAGCAAGCATGGCTTTAAGCACAGGCACTACACGCCCAATGGCACAAATGTCATGCCGTCCCCCGACGCTCAAAGAACACGTTTCGCCATTGTGGCGTATGCTTTGCTGCTCCTTACCAATGGAAGGGATGGGTTTTATGGCTGCGTGCAAAACGATGTCTTGCCCCGACGAAATACCGCCAAGAATACCGCCGGAATTATTACTACCAAAGCTCACGCTGCCATCGTCATTTTTACCAAGCATGGCGTCATTATTTTCCGAACCAAGCAAGCGTGCAGCCCTAAAGCCTGCGCCCACTTCCACACCTTTCACCGCTCCAACGCTCATAAGCGCGGCGGCAAGCATGGCATCTAACTTTTGAAACACCGGCTCTCCCAGCCCGGGCGGCACCTGCCGTGCTTCAAGGCGCACAATGCCGCCAAGACTGTCTTGCATCTTGCGCACCTCGCCAATTCTTTGCTCCCATGCCGCCACAACATCATCGCTGGCAGCAAAAAAAGCTCGTCCTCGCGCTCCAAGCATATCAATGGCGGAGGTATCCACAGCTATGCCGCCAAGTTCCACCGCCGCCGCATAAAGTTCTACGCCAAGGCTTTGCAGGAAACATTCGGCAATGGCACCACCAGCCACCCGTGCAAGTGTTTCTCTGGCGGAAGCTCGTCCGCCGCCACGATGATCTCGCTGGCCATACTTGGCCATATAACTCATATCCGCATGTCCCGGACGATAGGCAAGACTTAAACTATCATAGTCTTTGGAACGCTGATCCTCATTATACACCACAAAGGCAATGGGCGTTCCTGTGGTTTTCCCCTCAAAAACACCGGAAAGCAGCTGTACCTTGTCCGCCTCTTTACGTTTTGTTCCGGCTAGCCTCTCGTCAACCTGCGCATGTGCAAGCGATTCACGGGCAAATCCCGGTCGACGTTCGTCAAGCCTTTTTTGTATAAAAGCTTCATCAAGACTCAGACCGCCCACACAGCCATCGACAATGCCACCAAGACCCAGCCCATGCGACTCGCCAAAGGTTGTAAGTCTAAAACTGTGCCCAAATGTACTTCCAATCATAATAATCCTTATTTTTTTATCAGCATATCTTCAAAAATATTCGATAAATAAATTATTCCTCATTATTATTTGAAATATTGGAGAAACAATTGTATCTGTCTATCGATGAAGTATGCTCTTTCGCTTATGTTATTAAAGGAGCCATTAATTTATTCTTAAAGATACGCTGATTAAATATTTTTTTAGATTATCACGTTGCTGGGCTCCTCGCAATAACTCGATATTATAATGAAAGTTATTGCAAGCGAAGCAAAACAGTCCATGTTTTTTAATTTAATCAGTGCTTCCTTAGAGTTTATTCCTGTGACATGAAAAATAAGATGAAAATAACGCAAAAAGTCCTCAAGGTAAAAACCATGAGGACTTTTCACAAACACAAGCCTGTAAACATTGTGCTTATTATTTTGGCGTCCCCTAGGGGATTTGAACCCCTGTCGTCGCCGTGAAAGGGCGATGTCCTGGGCCAGCTAGACGAAGGGGACGCTCTCGGCGTTTTCTAGTTACGCCGTCCGACGCTCTTTCTCGTTGCGCCGTGAAATGTGTTCTACGCAAAAGTGGCCTTGCCGTCAAGTATTTTTTTCCATTTTTCAAAAAATTTTTTTTCACCTTAAATATCAGTACATTTAATTTATTCTTACACGTGATTCCAGTTGTAGTAATAGTTATTATTAGCAGCAACTGCTGCTGCTGCTAACTTTTTACTTTTGTGCGCTTGGTGTCTGCACAATAAAGCATGGATTGTTTCGTCGCTTCGCTCCTCGCACTGACTTGATTTTATAAAGAAGGTCATTGCGAGCATTGCTACGCAATCCATGTATTTTGTCAATTTTATGAATTGCGCAGAGGTCTTATAATGTAAAAAGTACCACAAAAAGCCCCCAGAGTCGTAACCTTGAGGGCTTTTCATAAGCATAAGCTGCGCACATATGCTTAGTATTTTGGCGTCCCCTAGGGGATTTGAACCCCTGTCGTCGCCGTGAAAGGGCGATGTCCTGGGCCAGCTAGACGAAGGGGACGCTCTCGGCGTTTTTTTAGTTGCGCCGTTAAAAAGATTACTACGCAAAAGTACTCTTACCGTCAAGCATTTTTTCCAATTTTTTTTAATTTTTTTTCATGTTAAATATCACCACATTAAACAAACATAATTTGCCACATTTTTGCTTCCCACCGTTTGTAAAGGAAAGCAAGGAAATGAAAAGTAATGACACGCCGTGCATATGGACATATTAGCTTGCCTGTGTTTTAATTTTGACACAGCAAACGGTACTTTTTCAGTTCGTTCAAATCCTACTTGCCAAACAAACGATGTATGAGTAATAAACATGAAGTGATTAAAGAAACGCTGATTAAATAG
>CAYJHK010000317.1:0-2548 GCA_964369515.1 uncultured Desulfovibrionaceae bacterium | reverse complement strand
TTTTTCCAAAAAGGTCCCTCCCCCAAGAAAATTTTTACAAAATTAGAATCACGTAGTTTACACTCGAGTCTCTCAAGAAAAATAATAAATCAGCGACTCCTTAAAATAATTCTTGGCAAAATGCAGTGCTCTTGGCATAATCTACCCATGAGTACAAAAAATAATATACACCCATTGGCAAGTTTACCTGTGCTGGACTTTTCTGAGCGCAGTGTTGTGGCAACCACCGAGGACACAAAGAAAAATGTGCTTGATACGGTGAAAATCCCAAGTGATGCCGAGTGCTTTGCGCTTTGGGACGCTTATAATATGCTTGATAACGTGCGTGCCCATTCCTTGGCAGTGGCAGAATTTGCCACTTCCATAGCACAGCTTGCGCTGCAAAAAGGCTTTGAAATTTGCGTAAATTCAGTGCGTGCGTCGGCGCTTTTGCATGATGTGGCTAAAAGTTACACCATTGCCCACGGCGGAAGTCATGCGCAAACCGGAGCTTCTTGGGTTATTGAGGCTTTTGGGAATAGGCAGATAGCACAAGGTGTGGCTATGCATGTGCATTGGCCCTTTGCTTTACCGGAAAACATTTGTCAATTACCATTCATTATCATTTATGCCGATAAGCGAATTATGCATGATGGTTGTGTGACGCTTAAGGAGCGTTACGATGATTTGCTAAAACGCTACGGCACAACAAAGGAACACCAAAAAACCATTACAGCATCTTATGAACAGGGTGTGAGTATTGAAAATGCGCTGGGTGCGCAATTGGAGGTTGATTTGTATGCGTATTCTTTTGATAGCGGGCGGTTGGTCGAGTGAGCGTGAGGTTTCCTTAGGTGGTGCGCGTGGTATAGAAAAGGCTCTCGTCGAGCGTGGGCATACGGTGACATTTTGCGATTTATCCGTGCATTTTGATAACATCTTGAGCCTTGCAAGTGAACATGATTTTGCGTTCATAAATTTACACGGTGCGCCCGGTGAAGACGGTCTTGTGCAGGCCATGCTGGATACGGTGGGTTTGCCCTATCAAGGCAGCGGAGCTCGGGCCTCCTTTCTTACTCTGCACAAGGCGGCTACAAAGCAAATATATGTAAAAGCAAATATTCCAACGCCTGAGTGGGAGTTTTTGCCAACGCCTCCTGCGCCGGATTGGGAGTCAAAGCTGCCCTATCCATTATTTATTAAAAGCAATACCGGCGGTTCATCACTATTGCTTTTCCGGGTACATGACCACGCATCTCTACACAATGCGCTTCACGAAATTTTTGACGCAGGCTGCGAGGTTATTATAGAACCAAGCATTGAAGGTGAAGATGCCACCTGTGGCGTCTTGGGTGATTTGGCACTCCCTCCCATCCTTATTCGCCCTTTGGCCGGAAGTTTCTTTGATTATAGCAGTAAATATGAAGCAGGCGGCGCTGAAGAAATTTGTCCGGCACCATTACCGGAAGCCATGAATGCACGTATGCAAGAATTGGCACTGAAAGCGCATCGTGCCTTGGGGCTTTATGGCTATAGCCGCACGGATTTTCGGATCATGGCGGATGGTACCATACTTACCCTTGAAACCAATTCTCTGCCCGGCATGACGAAAACAAGCCTTGTACCCCAAGAAGCTCAGGCTGTGGGCTATGATTTTGGCGCATTGCTAGAAAAGTTGATTGAGCTTGGAAAATGCAGATAATGTGCTAACTATTTAATATGAAATATATCTTTAATGAAAGGATGAAGTTGCCAAAAACAAGGACATAGAATTCTCTTTTGGCGTCTTAAAAAGCCGTGTTGAATGATATGCTGACTTTTATAAATATGAAAGTGTGTTCGCATACTTGTCTTATGTGAACACACTCCCATTATTGCAAAACTCTAAAAGGCAGTTAAGCGATCGCCAGTGTTTTCCCTAATATTCTTGGATTGTTATCAAACAAATAGCGTTTTTTATACGCCGTGAAAAAGTATACCGATATAATGAAGGCGAAAAATTCGGCTATGGGAACGGCAAGCCAGACGCCATTTAAGTCTATGAATTGTGGCAAAGTAATAATTGCCAATGCAATAAATACAAAAGTGCGCAAAAATGAAACGAAGGCTGACACCTTTCCATTGGAATATGCCGTGAAAAGCCCTGATGCAAAGATATTTATGCCTGAAAAAAGAAAGCCCACGGAAAAGAGATAAAGACCGTGTACGGTGAGTCCATAGGCTCTTGTCCCCTCCTCTAAAAATATAGCGGCGAGGCTTTCGTTGATGGTAAAGGCTATACACACAAGAATTACAGAATTTATACTGATAAACTTCATACATACAGTAAAGAGTTTTCTTAAACGTGATTTATTCATTGCTCCGTAATAGAAGCTGATAACCGGGGCAATGCCTACGGAAAACCCAATAAAGAAGGTATTGATGAGCAGCTGTGCATAGAGCACCACGGTAATGGCGGCAATTCCATCATTTCCTGCCATTTTTAACATGGTAATATTGAATAAATAGGTGGTAACGCCCGTGGCAAGATGCGTCACCATTTCCGATGAACCATTGCCGCAAGCTGTGA
>CAYJHK010000316.1:0-2553 GCA_964369515.1 uncultured Desulfovibrionaceae bacterium | reverse complement strand
TATGTTACAGTGTAATCTTGCGAATTTTCATTATTATTTTTATCTTTTCGAGACTGATAAGGTACGAAAATTTTGCGCCACGTAAAGTGAGCCGCAATTCACTTCCGGCGTCCCCGAAGGGGCATTTGGAGTGAGCGTGCCTTTCTGAAAAATGCATGAAAATGTGTTTTTCAGTGACGACTCATCAGTGTTTCCTTGAATATTTTGTAGAGTGGGTTCTCAAAAAAGGACAATCGCCTATAGAGTCAATACGTTTTTTTGCAAGAATAGAATCAGATTGGATGGGGATGATTATAAAAAAGCCGGATAATATATATCACCCGGCTTTATGTATAATATTAGTCTTGGCTTTCCGTTACACCGTAGTCACGTTCGGCTTTATTGACTACAGCTCGTACACGCTTAATGGCTTCGTCGGACATGGGATTTGGTTTCCATGTGGCCAGAAGTTCTTTTGCGGCATTGGCAGCCCGTTGTTCCAAATCTAAGCTACCTTTTGCTTTCCAGTTGTCTCTTGTGAGTCTGTCAAGCAACTTAGGATGCGTTTGGATATGCATATTTTCAAAGGTGTTCATGTGTGAAAGAAAATCTCCGAGAGGAGTAACCTCCTTGATTACTTCTACAGATAGAGTTTCGTCATTCACCACAATCCCGTCCATGCTATAAAGCATCATTTCAGCCATTTCGGCATCCATCAAAAGCTGACTGTAGCTGATGGTCATTCCCATTTCCAGCATACCGAGACCGTAAATGATGTTGGCACCTGCCAGCATCGGTAAGATCCCTGTCAAAGTCTTTTCATGTCCGCTCTGGGCATCACCCAATTTGGAATCGCCCTAGCCACCTGCTGCCCAAGACGGCAGCTTGTAGTATCTTGCCATTGCCGCTACACCGGCATTTAAAAGTGCAAGCTCGGGGGTTCCCACAACGGCTGAGCCGTAGCGTAAATCCATGGCTGTGGAGGAGCTGCCGTAAATGAACTTTGCTCCTTTCTTGGTGGTTTGTGCAAGGACAAGACCGGCAAGCGCTTCGCAGTTGTGCACAACGAGTGCGCCGGCTAAATGTACGGGAGTTGAGCCGCCTGCCATGCCCATGGAGAGAACGTTTACAGTGGCGCCGTTTTTGGCAGAAACCATAATAACTTCGCATACGTCTGCGGTCAGCTTCAAGGGGCTGATGGGGCAGGTATTGAAGGTTACGGGACATCTTTCGTCAAAATTTTCTTCGCCTACGGCAGCCTTGGCCATATCCACCATGTATTGGGTTAAGCGACCGTTGCCGCCGCCCGTGAACACGTGTTTGTCCGTATTGAGCAACAGAGCTTCGTAATTGTGAATTTCTGCAACAGCTTCAGGATAGTCTTGCGCTCCGGCCATTCTTTCGCATACGGGGATAACATCAAGGGCATCCACCACACGGGTTAAATTGGCTACGTCTTGTTTGGTTGTGTTACGAACTTCGCCGGAGTCCGGGTCAATTAAGTAAACAGCTTCACCAAAGTTTGTAAAGATCACGCGCGATCCGTCTAAAACCACATCTCTTTCGGGGGTGCGTCCCTTTAAGGTGATGGTTTCCGGTGCGAGTGTCACCGCTTCTTCAATCATCCACTGCGGAAAACTGATGATTTCGTTTTCTAATTCCTTGGCTCCTGCAGCTACTAAGAGCTTGCGAGCTTCAGGGCAACCGATTAAAACTCCAGTTTCTTTTAAGACTTCCATGGACGCTCGATGGATGGCATCCATTTCATCTTGCGTAAACATGTTCAGGCTTATGCCTCCACTGGATTTATAACCGGCTTGCTTCCAACGTTGAGCCATAAAAAACCTCCTTATGGCTATGGGTTACATGCAAGCAGCAAAAACGAGCAAATGTTACAAAATTGCTCTCTATGGAAAAGGGGCATACCTCATAGATAGTTACATTCCATTATTTTTTTGATATTTCAAGCAATCATTAATAATTTGTAAAACTAACATCATGAAGACATGCTTATCTCTGTGCTGCTCACGGAAAAGATTCCCCTGAGTAGCACAGAGTTTGTATTGTGTTAACGGATAAGGTTATCGATAAATCGTTTATCTTCCTTACCGTCCCAGAACTTATCTACACCAAGTTCGGCCTCTGCGTCCACAAGAATTTGACGAATTGCCTTAATTTGTTCTTCGCTGAGGGGATTTTTTTGCTTATGCGTGTCAAGAATGTGCAAAGCGCGTTCATGGGCAAGGTCATAGAGCTGAGGTTTGCCCTCTGCTTCCCACATGTCATAATTTTTGCGATTCATGAGTTTATAATTACTGAGCTCTCCCATGCGGTTGAAGGTGTCTTCTTCCGCAAGGTAGGTACCATATGCGCCGACATTTTCGATAAGGTCTACGGAAAGGGTTTCGGCGTCAACCTTGAAGCCTCCCAATATACGCAACACATAATCGATAATTTCGTCGTCCACGAGCAAGGTAGGAATATCAAAAGCGATTCCCGTCTCAAGCATACCTTGACCAAAAAGAACACTGGCACCTGCCAATGCGGTCATGAGGCGGTTGAGAGCGCGCTCTG
>CAYJHK010000315.1:0-2564 GCA_964369515.1 uncultured Desulfovibrionaceae bacterium | reverse complement strand
ACTTTCGTTATAATATCAAGTCATTGCGAGGAGCGAAGCGACGAAGCAATCCATGACTTTTTGAATTGTGCAGAGCTCTTAAACCATATAAATACCCCAAAGAGGTACACAATGTTGCCCATGCCCAAGGATCTACCAAAGCCTTCCATATCCGCCAACACCGAACTTGTGCTGAAAAAACGTTATTATCAACAAAATCTCGACACCGGCACCGTGGAAGATGCCCGTGATCTTTTTTGGCGTGTGGCCGGTACCATTGCAGCCGAAGAGGAGAAATACGAGAAATCGCCCTATAGCAAGGAAGACCTTGCTGTAGAGTTTTACAAGCTCATGACCCATTGGAAGTTTTTGCCAAACTCCCCAACCCTCATGAACGCAGGCACACGCATTGGGCAGCTTTCGGCTTGTTTTGTCTTGCCGGTGGGTGACTCCATTGAAGAAATTTTCGACGCCGTAAAATATGCGGCTATGATTCATAAATCCGGTGGAGGTACGGGATTTTCCTTTTCACGCCTAAGACCCCTGCAAAGCCGTGTGGGTTCCACCGGCGGCGTCGCTTCAGGGCCGGTATCCTTTCTGCGCATTTTCAACACCGCCACCGAGCAAGTCAAGCAAGGGGGCACAAGACGTGGTGCAAATATGGGTATCTTGCGCATTGATCACCCTGATATTTTAGAATTTATCCATGCAAAAGAACAAGAAGGGGAATTCAATAATTTCAATCTTTCGGTGGGAATTACGGAAAGATTTATGCAAGCCGTGGAAAATGACGAACCTTACAACCTTATAAACCCCCACGATGGCAGCATACAAGCGCAACTCAATGCCAAGGAAATCTTCTCCCTTTTAGCGAAAAAAGCGTGGCAGTCCGGCGACCCCGGCATAGTTTTTCTTGATCGTATCAATCGAGATAATCCCACGCCGGAGCAAGGCGAAATCGAATCCACCAACCCTTGTGGCGAGCAGCCGCTCTTACCCTATGAAGCCTGCAATCTTGGCTCCATCAACCTTGCTCCCTTGGTGCTTTGCGCAGCAACACATATTGACAGCCTTGAAGATTTGGAAAACTGTATTGATTGGACGGAATTTAAGCGCATCATCCACCTTTCGGTACGTTTTTTAGACAATGTCATCGATGCGTCGCACTTTCCCCTCGAGCGTATCACCGAAAAAGTACGCTTAAACCGAAAAATCGGCCTTGGCGTCATGGGCTTTGCCGACATGCTCTTTGCCCTCGGCATAGCTTACGACTCTGAAGCCGGTTTGTGCATTGCTGAAAAAATCATGGCTTTTTTGAACACTGAAGGACGCAATGCCTCTGCCATTTTAGCCGCAGAAAGAGGCTCGTTCCCGGCTTTTGAAAAATCAATTTTCGCTAAAAATTCAGTTCCATATCGCAACGCAACCATAACCACCATCGCCCCGACCGGCACGCTGTCCATTATTGCCGGCTGCTCATCGGGCGTTGAACCGCTTTTCGCACTGTGCTTCACACGCCATGTACTTGAAGGCGAAAAACTTCTGGAAGTAAACCCCTATTTCAAAAAAGTACTTATAGATGCCGACTTACAAAGCGATGAACTCATGGATACCGTACTCAAAAGCGGTACCATCCAACACATGGATTTTCTACCGGAACGCATACGACAAACCTTTGTCACCGCCATGGATATTGCGCCGGTGTGGCATTTGAAAATGCAAGCTGCGTTTCAGCGACATACGGACAACGCCGTCTCAAAAACGGTTAACCTACCAAGCAATGCCTCGGAAAAGGATATTTTCGACATCTATCATATGGCTTATACCGAAGGTTGCAAGGGAGTTACCGTATATCGTGACGGTTGCAAATCCGTACAGGTTCTCTATACCGGAAATAAAGATTCTGCAAAAACATCCACCGCTAACCCTTCGGAGCAAGGCATAACACAAACAGCCGGCAATGTTCGGCGACGCCCCGATGTGGTGCAAGGTTTCACCCAAAAAGTACAAACGGGACTAGGCGGCATGTACCTTACCGTCAACGAAGTAAACGGTGAGCCATTCGAAGTCTTTGCCACCATCGGCAAATCAGGGCGTTCCATCACAGCCAAAGCTGAAGCCATCGGACGCCTGGTGTCTCTGGCTTTACGCTCCGGCATCAGTGTTTACGATATAGTTGCGCAAATCAAAGGCATTGGCGGCGAACATCCTATTTTTCGAGGTAAGGGCTTACTGCTCTCCATACCGGATGCCATTGCCTCCGTACTCGAAAACCGCTACCTTAAGGGCGTTAAACCTGTGCAAAAAGAAAGTACAACATTGTTGCAAGACCAATGCCCGGATTGCGGAGAATTGTTAACGTTTCAAGAAGGTTGTCATATTTGCCATGCTTGTTCCTTCAGTAAGTGCGGCGGCTGAAAGTGCGTTGAAAAAGGAGCATCTGCTGCGTCAGGCTTGCTTTTTGCTACGGTCATGTATGTTTTCTGGATACACTCCCTTCGCAAAAAAGCTTCGCCTTCCTTGCATCTGGTCACGTGATTCTAATTTTGTAAAAATTTTCTTGGGGGAGGGACCTTTTTGGAAAA
>CAYJHK010000314.1:0-2571 GCA_964369515.1 uncultured Desulfovibrionaceae bacterium | reverse complement strand
GCGCGTTTTGAGGGGGGTGTGGGGGGAACTTTTTGGCGCAAGCAAAAGTTCCCCCTCACAAAAAATATCGCAAATTAGAATGCCGTGCTAGCCATCCAGCCAGTGTTTTAAGGTCATCATCAAACTTCGGGGATCGATGGGTTTGGTTAGGTAGTCATTAAGACCCATCTTAATGCCTTGTTCCTTATCTTCCTTCATGGCATTGGCGGTGACGGCAATAATGGGCAATGTGGCGGCATCATATTTTTTTCGTATGATACCTGTTGCTTGTATACCATCCATCACGGGCATTTGCATATCCATTAAGACTATATCAAAGAGTTTCTCATTGACCATATCCACGGCAATTTGCCCATTATCGGCAATGGAAACGTCAGCTTCGGTGCTTTTGAGCAGTTCTTCCATGAGCAGTTGATTGATCATATTATCTTCAACCACCAGAATATGTTTACCCGTCAATTTTAAGTCTTGTATGTTGAGTTCTTCGCTGTGCTCATTGAGATTTTTCTTTGCCGGAAGTAAATAAATCACCATGGTAAAGGTGGTGCCGACGCCCACTTCACTTTTCACTTGCATAACGCCATTCATAAGCTCCACAATTTGCTTGCTGATGGTAAGCCCAAGCCCTGTTCCGCCAAAGCGGCGTGTGATGGAACTATCTGCCTGTGAAAAGGGTTTAAAGAGTTGCTTTTCTTGCTCTTCGCTAAAACCAATACCTGTATCGGTCACTTGAATGCATATGGGCACAGCCCCGGCCGGCATATGTTCTGTTTCTTGCGCAAGGGTGCATATAATGCGTACCCCGCCTTGTTCTGTGAATTTAATGGCATTTCCCACCAAATTATTCAGGACTTGTCCTATGCGCACAGGATCGCCGATGAAGTTATTGCCAAGATTTTCGGCATATTCAAAGCTTAAGGTGAGATGCTTACTTTTCGCACTGTCATTATAAATGGTAAGCACATGTTCGCCCACTTCTCGCAGTGAAAAAGGTACATCCTCAAGTTCAAACATGCCCGCCTCGATTTTGGAGGTATCAAGCACATTGTTAATGATACCAAGCAGGCTTTTACCGGCCATTTGGATTTTTTGAATATAGTCACGCTTTTTTTCTTCATCGTCCTTGCTTTCAAGGCAAAGATGCGCAAGGCCGATGACTGCATTGAGCGGTGTACGGATTTCATGGCTCATATTGGCGAGGAAATCACTCTTCATGCGGTTAGAATCGTCGGCTTTTTTCACCATATTGCGCATGGAAAGTACCATTGCCTGCAAGGCTTGGTATAATATGCCAAGTTCATCATTGCGATCAAGCTGGTTGAGAGTATTAATTTTTTCTGCATGATGTTCTTTTTTACTTTTACCGAACAATTTGCGAAATACATTAAATACATTACGCTTTATGCGTGAAAAAACACCTTGCTGTGATTCGCCGAGGTTTAAATCTTTATCCAGTACACCCATGGCCACTTGCTCTGCATAGCGCACAGCTTTAAGCAGAGCGTCCACAATATTTTTCATATAAAGATAAATAATTCCTGTGATTACCAAGAGGGTGATTACAGCAATGATTATGGCATTATTACGTATTCTAATTCCGGGAGCTTCAAGCTCATGTAGGTCTGTGAGTGCTACAGCTATCCAATTGGCTTCGGGTAGGGTATCGTAATATGCGAGTTTTTGGCGGCCATTTTCTTCATAGGTAATATGCCCTCTACCGCTGGTTAAAATGCTACGCCCCCACGCAAAGTCATTGAGGTTTTTGGTAAGCACTCTACCGGAATCTTTATGGATAAATACGGTACCTTTTTGGTCGACTACATAGAGATAACCCTCATCGCCAAGATGCATTCGCTCGCTCATGGTGTCGGTGAGCTTGGATACGTTAAATACTACCCCTATGATTTTATTTGTTGTCAAATCATGTACGGGTGAGGCCACCGCATAGACGACCATGTCTTTATAGCGATAGGGCATTCCGATGGAAACTCTACCTTCCATGGCTTTTTGGAAAAACGGCACGTCTTTAAAACTCTCACCGATAAAACTTTTCTCCGTGTGGTCTAAAACCGTACCATCGGGAGCGATGATGCCAATCATCACATAATAATAGGTATTTGTCATATTGACAATACGACTGTTGGCATCGGGGGCAAACTCTTGACGCTTATTGGGATCATCGGAAAGATATGGCTGCAAGATACCGGTTTGTGCAAGTGAAATGGCGTTGAGTATGTTGAAATCCAAACCGGCTTTTAATTCCACCAAGGCATTGGCTATGGCCATTTTTTGCCGTGAGGTATTGTTTTCCTTAAGCGTTTCCATGCTCATCATATAGGTGTACATGGTGGAAACGAGCAGACCGAGGGCAGTTGCTACTAAAACCGGCAACAAAATCTTATATAAAATTTTCAAATCATAAACTCCAAATCATAATTCCTTGCGGTAGTAGTTACTGTTAATTGTATCCGTAAGTCAATATTTTTTTGGATGCAACAAAAAAATTTTTCATTTGCTATCACGTGATTCTAATTTTGTAAAAATTTTCTTGGGGGAGGGACCTTTTTGGAA
>CAYJHK010000313.1:0-2592 GCA_964369515.1 uncultured Desulfovibrionaceae bacterium | reverse complement strand
CCCCACCCCCAAAAACTTTTTACGGCGACGCCACTCTATTCTTAAAGTAAACTCTGCGAGCGCACGCTGCTTATTAAAATATCAAATATTATTCGAGAATTCGTATGGATCAAAGCAAACTCCACAGCATCGAAGCTCATTGTACCCAAGAAGCCATGCCTACATGTCAGGCGCATTGTCCCTTACATGTGGATGTGCGTGCTTTTATGGGTGCCATGCAAAACGGTAAACTTGCCGAAGGACGCAAGGTCTTGGAAAAACATTTGCCCATTCCCAATATTTTGGGGCGTATTTGCGATCATCCTTGCGAAAATCATTGCTTAAGGCGTGATTTTGGCGGAAGTCTTGCCATTCACAGCCTTGAAAAACGTTGCTTAGACAATACACAAAAGCAGGGTAAGGCTTTTCCTCGTCCGCCAAAGGCGCAGAGGATTGCTGTCTTTGGTAATGGTGTTGCTGCATTGGTTGTCGCCTTTGAGCTTGGTAAGAAGAATTTTCCCGTAACTTTATTCTACGAAAACAATCCACACGATTTTTTACTCAAAAATTTTCCTGCATTACGAGCTGAGCACATAGAATCTGAACTGTTGTTTTTGCAAAAACAACATTTGCAACTTGAACAAGTTACGCTCAGTGCTGATTTTTTTAAGCAAGTACAAAACGAAGCCCAAGGGTTTGACGCATTGTTTGTGGATATGCACGCAGCACCACAAATTGCAGAATGTTTACAAGCTGTTGCCGGTGATTACACCATGTTTGTCAAGGACAATATTTGCATGGCCGGGAGTCTTGAGCAAAGCCCCACCGGTGAAAAATTTGCATCGCCTTCCAAGCAGGCAGGGGAAGGTAGGCAGGCAGCATTATCGCTGGAGCGGCTGGCTACTAATGTGTCACTCATGGCCGGGCGTGAACATACCCTTGGGCAGAGTAAATTGCATACGCCACTGACCGGATTGTTGCCGGTTTCTGCGATTTTGCCCGCCGGCGGATTGGAGTATACAGAGCAAGAGGCGGCAGAAGAAGCTGCCAGATGTATACAGTGTGAATGTATGCAATGCGTAAAGCAGTGCGTATATTTGCAGAAATACGGTTCATTCCCACGCAATTATACCCGTCAAATCTACAATAATACCGCCATTGTATTGGGCGACCACAAAGCCAACAGTCTTATCAACGGCTGTATGCTCTGTGGTCAATGTACCGAGATTTGTCCCGAACGTTTTTCCATGATTGAAGTGGTGTTGGATGCACGGCAAGACATGGTGGAAAAAAATTATATGCCGCCTTCGGCCTTTGAGTTTGCCGTGGAAGATATGCTTTGTGCTTCACAAAGCCCGTGTGCACTGACCATGCGTGCGCCAAATACGTCTGAAAATCCAAGTCACGTCTTTTTTCCGGGTTGTCAACTTTCCGCCTTGCGTTCGGAGCAAGTCTTTGCAGTGTATGAGTTTTTACAGCAGCAAAACACGTTGGAGCATATAAAATCCGTGGGGCTTATGCTTTCGTGCTGCGGCATTCCAGCGTATTTTGCCGGACAAAAGGAGCTTAATCTTGAGCATATGCAGCAGCTTGAAAGCTCTTGGCAACGCATGGGTAAGCCTACGCTCATCATGGCCTGCGCATCCTGCTTGCGTCAGTTTGAAAATTTTATGCCGCACATACCCTGTGTATCGCTGTGGGAAGTGCTGGTACCATTGACAGAAAATAGTGAAAATGCAAGTACTTATACCGTGAGTTTGCATGATCCTTGCGGTGCAAGAACCAATCCTGTATGGCAAGGGGCAGTTCGCTCCTTGGCACAGAGTCAAGGTATTGAAATAGTTGAGCATGATTTGCAGGGCAGCAGCACTCCCTGCTGCGGATTTGGCGGCAATGTGTGGTGTTCACAGCCGGAACTGGCGAGCAAAGCCACCCATAATCTGGCACATACCGTTTATGATGCCACAATGCAAGACACCGCCTTAGTCTCTTGTATTATGTGTCTTGAACGACTGGAAAAAATCGGAAAGAAGGCCTTACACGTCTTGGATATTCTTCCCTTTATTCCCAAGGTGAACACGCAAACGCTCGGCATGTCCGCACGCCGTGCAGCCAGAGCCGGCTTGGCGGAAAAAGTGCTGCAAAGCTACGGCACAGACGGTCTACTTCACAGCACTGAACATGGTACCGATAATGCTTATGCTGCCAATGCTTGCCTCAATGCCACGGAGAGTCACCTTTTTTTGCATATTTCAGCCGAACTTTTACAGGAACTTGAGCGCAGGCATATTCTGCATCAAGATGTTGCTCTTGCCGTGCGTATGGTGGAAGAGCATAAAATGCGCTTTGTGGAGAGTGAGAGCGGACATTTTGTCGGTGCGTGGCGACCTAAAAATGTTACTTATTGGGTACGGTATTCACAAGATGATGCCGGTGCATATCATTTGCACGATGCGTGGTGTCATCGCATGACCGTGCCCAACTGTTTGCCGCAAATAGCTGTAAAATAGATAAAAACAAGCTGTACACCCCCCATCCCCCACGGCATTCTAATTTTGTAAAAACTTTCTTGGGGGAGGGACCTTTTTGAAAAAAGGTCTCCTCCCCCAAACC
>CAYJHK010000312.1:0-2600 GCA_964369515.1 uncultured Desulfovibrionaceae bacterium | reverse complement strand
GGGGGAGGAGACCTTTTTCCAAAAAGGTCCCTCCCCCAAGAAATTTTTTACAAAAGAATGCTGCCCCCTACCCTTGTTCATGACGTTTCACACAATGCAGACATAGGGGCGAAGTGGGGCAGCCCTTGGCGTGTTCTTGACGAAAGCGCACGAAATCTTCCCGTTGCCAAATATCCAAAGCACTCACTTCATTCACATTACCAAATATTTCCGTATACAAAGCTTGCTTTGAAGGTATGTTTAAATACACGCAAGGCGAAATACTTCCTTGTGTATTGACATACAGACTTTTTTGAATATTTTCTCGGCACACGCCGCCTGCTATGGCTGTTGGCAACGTATAATGCAAATGCACGCCATATTCTTTCGCCTTTACGCTTGCTTGGCGCAAATATTCCTTGGCTTCAGCCAATTTTTCCGTATCATGCGGCGTGATGGCCAACGCAGCCAAATGTGGACTTGGCACATAATCAAGGGTGCTGATAACAGCCGTGCGCACGCCCAAATGTTGCATAAGCTCCGGTAAATTAAGCACAGCAGGTAGGCGATCGGCCAAGAGAATATAGGCTATATGCAAGTCCAAATGCACCGCCATGCGCTCTTTTCGTATGGCTTGTATAGTCTGAATGGAATTACATACCTTATCAAAATCAGCACCTTGGCGCACGGCATTACTTTTTGCATCCGTACCGGCCAAGGAAAAAGCTAAAATATCCATACCACTTTTCATGATTTGCACAGCCGTTTTTTCCTGCACGGATGCAGCACATGTTGTCGATGAAACCAAGCAGCCGGCCTTGCGTGCAAAGGCTACCATGGGGAAGAAATGCGGATGTAAAAACGGTTCGCCCCAGCCTTGCAAATGTATTCTCGTGCTTTGGCGCAATAAAGGCCATAAATTGGCAAAAGTACCGCAATGCATATGCGCACCCTGCCAGCTGTCGGCATGTAGGGTATGCGGACAATAAGTACAGCGAGCGGCGCAATGGGAAGTCACCTCCACCTGCAAACAATCAAAAGGACGTATTTCGGGACGCACAAGATCCTTAATCAACTCCCAAACCGAAGCCTCCTTAAAACCTTTGTCCCGAAAAATTTCTGCTTCCGCACTTGCCGCAAAAGCCATGGGAAATGCCATAATATCACCACCTTTGTCATAAACGAAAGAGCACGTCATTGATTGTAATTTTGGAAAAATTTTCTTGGTGGAGGGAACTTTTTGGAAAAAGGTCTCCTCCCCCAAACCCCCACCCCCAAAAACTTTTCATACGCCATATTATTTACTTCGTAAATAATATGGCTATAATAGCTCAATTCTAGGCAGAATTACATATAAACCCCCATGAAGCTTTTTTCGAAGAAAAAAGCGGAAAGCGCATTTTGAGGGGGGTGTGGGGCCGACCCAAAGGGCGCGTAGCGTTCCCGTTAGCGAGTCTTCGAGCTTTACGGGAATCGAGAGCAGAGCGGAACTTTTTGGCGCTAGCAAAAGTTCCCCCCACAAAAAATATCACAAATTAGAATCACATGAACGAAAGAGTATACTTATAAGCAAATATCTTCATCTTTCCAATATTTCAACAATAGAATGGACTGCCGGATTTGAGTCTTCAACGAACGAATAAGCGTAACCACCAACTTTTACCGGTGTTTGCTTGCCCTTCTTTGCCAATTTTCCATGTACATTCAAACATTGGCAAAGTGGCACGAGCACCCCATTTTTGCTTGAAAAAACGGATGCCGTCATGGATACCAAGCCCCAAATTACAACGTGCATAGCCACGCCTTCGCGCCTCTTCTATGAGCGACCACAAAAGCACATCGGCAACCCCCGGCACGGCATCTTGCGTTCGAAAAGCAAACATATACAGCGCCGTTTGCCATGAGCTGAAATCACCCACGCAAAAACCTTGCAGTTCGTTGCTTACGCTATCATAGGCGGAAAATAAGCACACATGCGGCTCGTGACAATATCGCTCCAAACGCTGGAAAATCGCCCCCATATCCTTAGTCACATCAGGACGCTGTATGTAGCTGAGCACAAGCTCTTGATGTGCCCCTGTCCAAAAGTGCGCTTGGCGTGCATTTTCTCCGCACACCTGCTGAATATTTACGCTCTTCAGCGCCCTTTGACACATATAAAAGGCATTTTTACGCTCGCTTAAACTTAAAGGCAGTTCCAAAAAATAATAGGCATCTTCACGCACAATAGCATGGGCAGGAACGCAAGCCATCAGCCTTGGTGCCAAGAGCGTAACAGTCTCCAGCCCTTCCATATTTTGCAAAAATTCCACAGCCGCTGCCAACTGCGTGGCCTGTCCGGCCTTGTCCGCATATTGCGCACCATCCCCTTGCCACAAGGCATATCCCACCAGCACTGCATGTCCGGCATTCATATGCAAAACGTACTCCCCAAGCAAAAAAGACTCAACCTCACTGACCGCCCGCACGTAGGCAAGCAACTGGTCCGGTGTGTAAGCTTGCAAGGTACTTTGCTCAAGATTATGTGATGAAAGTGATAGTATAATAAACTCCGAGAATATTAACAAACGTGGCTATTGCCTTTAGTCAGCTACTTTTTATCTGGGGGGAAGGAAAACCCT
>CAYJHK010000311.1:0-2607 GCA_964369515.1 uncultured Desulfovibrionaceae bacterium | reverse complement strand
TTAACTAAAAAATTGTTTAATTTTATATTGTTATTGTGTTTTTCAGTGACGACTACTTATCAGCCGCAAGCCAATATGCATTTAGAGCTTGTCCGTAAATAAATGTAGCGTGAGGCGAGTATAAGGAAAAGTGCATTTTTGCGAAGGGAGTGTATCCAGAAAAACATACTCGACCTGAGAAAAAATGTGCTTTGACGCAGTAATCGTCCACGATACGTTATTTACGGATAAGCTCTTAGTAACCCAAATCTTCCTTAATAATAACAACTTCCAGCTTTTTAACACTTAGTGGTTTAACCTTTGTAATACTGAAAATATTACATATTCTTTCCGGGCTGTTACAGTCATAACATTTATCGGCTTTCACAGCACAAGGTGTTTTCCGATTAAGTCTTTTGGCATTGAGCGGAGCGGCAATATTTCTAGCTCTATGATGGGCATCGTGCAGGTTCGGCACGATTTTATTTGTTCCGATAACATAAATAAGTCTTTCCTTAGCAAAACTTGCGGCGGCGACACGATTACCGGATCCATCAATGTTAAGCAAAACGCCTGTTTCTGTCACGGCGTTAGCACTGGTTAAGTATACAGGCGCAATGACGCTTTGCAAATTTTCCTCATCGGTTTTACATTTACTTCTCCAGTACACTGTATTGTTTGTACACAAAGTATCATAAATATTTAGTGCTTCCAATGTCATACTGCCACCGCTACCGACAGTGGTATTAGTAATGCTTTCGGTCAGATATTTTGCAGCTTCAGCGGAACTTTCAAAGATGGTTACGGTAAAACCTTTTTTCTCCATATTTTCCTTCACAACTTGTAAATCCATAATACATTCTCCTTAAATTTTCAATGTTATTTTTATAATTTAACGTGTTTTTCGCACCAGCGACAATAGCGTTATCAACATCACCGAAACTATGACAATAATAATGCCTAAGACAATATTCATATCAAAAACTTCGTCAAAGACTAAAATTCCAATTAAAACAGCGGTTATTGGCTCCATAACACCAAGTACGGTTGCGAGCACCGATCCGATTTTCTTCATGGCTGTCATGAGCAGTACATTGGGCAAGATTGCAGTAATCAGCGCAGAGAGCACCAGAAGCAGCCAGACGAAAGGCGTTGTCGGCAGCACAAAGGTATCGCTGACAATGCTGTATATATAGGCAAAAAGCGCGCAATAGAAAAATATATAAAAAGAAATACTTTCCTTAGTCGCTTGCGCACATTGAAGTTTGAATAAAGCAAGCACATAAAAGGCAAAGGACATACTGGAAAGCAGCGCCAGAAAAATGCCCGTGGGATTTAAGACAATGTCTGACTGAAAAACGCCGGAAAAAAGCGCAATTCCGCCCAAGGCAGTGAGGCTCAGAATTATTTTATACGGCTCAATTTTTTCTTTATAGAATATGGCCATCACTAGCATGACAAATATGGGATTTGTAAAGAAAATGGTGACGGTGACGCCGCTGGCTATGTGGGTGAGCGATGAATAAAGAAAAAGTGCGGCAAGGTAATAGGAAAAACCACCAAGAGCTATGGAGATATGTGTCTTTAAAGGGAGTTGCAAGCTGTGTTTTTTTAACTTTATGGGAATAAGCATCATCAGTGCAGCAAAGGCAAAGCGATAGATCAAATTGGCCTCAGCTGTGATGCCGGCTGCGTATATGGGCAAAAAGAGGATGGGGATTAAACCAAAAAAAGTAGCCGAAAGCAGCGCTTCAATGATACCGAGAACTTTGGGAGAAAGGGGCATAAACTTATTACAATCCTCACTAATATGAGACCTCTGCACAATTATTTTCTTATATAGCTTTATGTGCGAAATATGATTTTGTCTCTGCACACAAAAAAAGAGTGTGCAGAGGTAAAGGCACGAAAATCAATCACTTAACGGCGAAGCAAAGCTCCGCCTATTCTTGATTTTCGGTCGCATTGACTAACGTCAACGCTCTAAAGACCTTGCGCAATGAATTGCGCGGAGGTCTTGATATACGCTTTTTTAGGCACTTTCCATAACGACCCTCAGCACCGCCAAAAACCAAGTTGTACATATGTTTTTTTGCGCATTAATGCAAGTAAAAAAGCCCCCGCTACATATGCAACGGGGGCTTGGGTTTATATGTTTAATTCAATGCTTAGCTGAGTAGTTGTGTATTCACAAGAATGGTTAACTTATCAGCGTCATCTGTTTGACCATTGGTATACTCTCTAAAGGTTGCGCCGCCAATGGTGTGTTCTGAGTTACTGGTAGACCAACCGGCGTCTTTAAGATCTTCATCAATCTTGGAAGTATCGTCCTTACCGGCTAACTCTTCCTGCAATTTTTCTGCTGCATCGAGGGCTTTCATATCGCTTGTTTTACCAAACATGATGATTTCCACACTGTCTACAGACTTACTTTCAAGAGCTTGTTTCGCTGCTTCCAAGTTCTCAATTCCGGCTAAGAGAATATCAATGCCGGCACCGCCATCAATGTCAGTGTGTAAGACATCTTCAAGGGTTGGCAGATTCATAATATCATTACCGGCACCGCCATCAAGTTTCAAGTCACCTACGCCGCCAAAGAGCATGTCATCGCCGTCGTTACCGAAGAGG
>CAYJHK010000310.1:0-2622 GCA_964369515.1 uncultured Desulfovibrionaceae bacterium | reverse complement strand
TATATAAGTTTCGAGGGAAGTTTTTTAAGTTTTTACGGGAACAAAAACACTTGGAACACAAATTGCAAGACAACATGTACGTAATGAGCAAACAAAGTTGATAATTCTTTTATTATAACTTGTTGCAGAATTATTTTATGCAACAAAGCTCGCTAAAGTGGGAAGTTTTTTCCGCATGAGCACCCCGAAAAGGGATGAGGTACTATGGCACTTGCAATGAATCATAATTTAATGGCCAATACTGTAGCTAGGCATTTAAATACCCATTATGGGAATTTAAGCGTCTCGACGCAGCGATTGTCTTCCGGCTTGCGCATTAATGGGGCAGCTGACGATGCTGCCGGGCTTGCCATTCGTGAGCTTATGCGTGCAGAAGTTGCAGCCCTTAATCAGGGCGTGCGTAATGTCAACGATGCCATATCGCTCATCCAAACGGCGGACGGTGCTTTGGCCACCATTGATGCCCAACTTGTTCGCATGAAGGAGCTGGCCGAGCAAGCTGCCACCGGTACTTATGATTCTGTTCAGCGCCTTATGATTGAGTCAGAATATCAACAAATGGCCAAAGAAATTACGCGCATTGCCCATGCTACGGATTTCAATGGCATTAAGCTTTTGGATGGTACTTTTGATCCAAGTACATCGACTGGTTTTGGAGGCGTTAATATTGCTGAAATGAACGCACTCGTAAGTAATACTGCAAATTATGCGGGTGCTCCTCTTTTTACGCAGGATCCTGTTACGGGGGCATATAGTATTGATGCTGCTACTTACGCTAGTGTTGTAAGTGGTGCGCGTGGTACAAATATGCCAAAACAAGCTCACGTTGGAAATCTCAGTGAAAGAGATTTTGACTATGTTGAATGGCATAACAATGCAGCTACCATCGTAAATGCACTGAATACTATTATTCCAAACGGTAGGATATATGCGGATATTACTAGCGAGCAAGTAGCAACGGTGCCACGTGGAAATCAGGTTTCAGATGTTGTTACTTTTAGTGGCGGCGGTGGCGACGCAAGTGTAACGGATATAAATACAGCTCTTGCAGCCTTAGCTGTTGCCGAGCCAAAAGATGGCATGATTATTCATTTTGGCCCAATGAACGATAGTGCTGAAGACTATTATGAAATAGATATTGGTACAGCAACAGCGCGCGCTCTTGGCGTGGGCGATGAGACCCTATACAATGGTGGTAAAAATATAAAGACCCAAAACAATGCCGGCAAAGCACTGGAAGCGGTTGACGAGGCCATTGTTTCCAAGGATAAAATCCGTGCGCATCTAGGTGCCATGCAAAACAGATTGGAAGCCACGGCAAATAATTTGACCATTCAAGCTGAAAATACGCTCGCTTCCGAATCGCAGATTTCCGACATTGACGTTGCCAGTGAAATGACAAATTTTGTGCGCAATCAAATCTTGACCCAATCAGCGGTTGCCATGCTCAGTCAAGCCAATAGCTTGCCTAAGATGGTTATGAATCTTATCAATGGCTAACGCTTAACAATAGGTCAATACTTACAGTTGTTAGCATATTGAAAATGAATTTCGACGACGTATAGTAGTCATTATAAGTCGATTTTTCGTTCAAAAAAGTCGCGTAATTGTGCGGAGCATTCTGCGCTTCGCACCCCTCCCATATGCCAGAGCTTATGATTTAAAAAAGCATACTCCAGCCCTTCACAGCAAGATGAAATAGCACCTGCTTTGCGGTCTTGTGCGCCATAGACAAGACCGGCTATGCGACTGTGCACGAGTGCGCCGGCGCACATAAGGCATGGCTCAAGGGTTACAACTAAAATAGTGCCATTTAAGCGATAGTTTCGCCTTTTTTCTGCACCGAGGCGCAAGGCGAGGATTTCGGCATGGGCGGTGGGGTCATGGAGATTAATGCATCTGTTGTGCGCTCGGGAAAGAATTTCACCATCAGAGGCAACCAAAACGGCGCCGACGGGAACTTCCGGCACTGCATAAAGCGAACGTGCCTTATCTGCTTCTTGCAACGCAAGTCCCATGAGTTCGTCCCACGTATGCCCCTTGGGCGGAGAAGGAATGGATCCCGCCAAGGACATCTCTTCGATATCCTTGGCAGAAGTTAAATGAGTTGGCATAATCCTATCAACTTATATAGTATTTTAAGTTGACATTACTAATGTCAACTTTTTAAAGTTACACTTGCTTCGGCACTTAACAGCGCAAATAAATTGCGCTTATACCTACGCAGTGCTTGACTGCTCTCGCAGTCAAGACAGTAATTTCAACTGAAATTACTATAAGCATGTGGCTATTGCTTTAACTTAGGCTCTAGCTTGAATTTTCTTTTTATTCAAAGTCATTGTGAGCGCAGTAAAGCAATCCATAGTGAATTTCGGCTTGTCTTTGGCTTGCTCCCCTGCGGAGCAACTGCTACATCCTGTAGCATGTTCAGCCCACCTCTCTTCTAAGCCGCCTGCACGGCGGATAACATATAGACGCCGAGGTGACTTGGCAAGCAAATCTTCTAAGCCGCCTGCACGGCGGATAACTCACAAGGCCGGTGGTTGCCCTTTTTGCAGAACTTCTAAGCCGCCTGCACGGCGGATAACGTACTTTGTCGCTTATTGCTGGTTGTTCTAGTCT
>CAYJHK010000309.1:0-2623 GCA_964369515.1 uncultured Desulfovibrionaceae bacterium | reverse complement strand
CAGACGTACGCAAAGAGACTGTACTTGTTGAAAAACAAGCACAGCCGCACATGTCCCCCATATCGGTGGGGACGGTTCCGCTGTTAGTAATGGTGTTTTCAGCACCGTTGCTGTTATGCCGTAAAAAAAATGAAAAGCAACATCTCTATATTTAAAATCAAATTTACTATAAATTTATACTGATAGGACATGCGCATAAATGTTCAACCTATATAGTATCTGCATGAAAATAAATGTATTTCTCCGGACGTCTTGACATCTCTTTCTAGGCAGTAGTATACATGAACGACACTACAAAACCCAAAATGGTGGAGCATGTCACAAGAAATCTTAAATACCACCACGCAGCCTTTAGGAGAGGACTTAAAAAAGATTATCACGCAAGGCAGTCGTATCGACATTGCGGCGGCGTGTTTTTCTCTCTATGCTTTTAATGAGCTGAAAAAACAGCTTAAAAATGTCAAAGAGCTACGGTTTCTTTTTACTTCTCCCACGTTCACCACAGAAAAGCCCACCAAAACCCATCGGAAATTTTATATCCCACGTCTTGACCGTGAACGCAGTCTTTACGGCACAGAGTTTGAGCTAAAATTGCGTAATGAAATGACCCAACGTGCCATTGCTAAAGAATGCGCCGAATGGATACGCAAAAAAGCCACTTTCAAGTCCAATGTGACCAATTCGCATATCAACGGCTTTGTTAATGTAGTGGGTGTGGAGAATAGCTACACCTATCAACCCATCAACGGTTTCACCGCCGCCGACCTTGGTGCAGGCCAAACAGACGGCGGTGCTACGCTTATCCCTGCCATTCTCAAGCTTTCCGCCCCATTTTCGCAAGTATTCTTACAAAATTTTGATCTGCTTTGGAAGGATAAAAACAAACTTCAAGACGTAACCGCCGAAGTCATTGAAAGTATCACGGCGGCTTATCAAGAAAATTCGCCGGAATTTATTTATTTTGTCACTTTATACAATATTTTTAATGAATTCTTAGAAGATGTTTCCGAAGACATTTTACCCAATGAAGCCACTGGCTTTAAGGAAAGTAAGGTCTGGAATTTGCTGTATAATTTCCAAAAAGACGCAGCTCTTGCCATTATCAGCAAGCTTGAAAAGTACAATGGCTGTATTTTGGCAGACAGTGTGGGACTTGGCAAAACTTTCACGGCGCTTTCTGTGGTCAAGTATTATGAAAACAGAAATAGAAGTGTGCTGGTGTTGTGCCCTAAAAAGCTTAGTAATAACTGGATAACCTACAAGGCCAATTATACCAATAATCCCATTTATGCCGATAGATTACGCTATGACGTACTCTATCATACCGACCTTACACGCACGAGCGGCATGTCCAATGGCATTGACCTTGCCCTCATAAATTGGGGCAATTATGACCTTGTGGTTATTGATGAGTCGCACAATTTCCGCACCGGTGCTAAGCTTGATATTGAAGAAGGTGAAAAAGAAAACCGTTATTACAAGCTGTTACAAAACATTATCCGTAGCGGCATAAAAACCAAGGTGCTTATGCTTTCGGCAACGCCTGTAAACACACGCTTCACTGATTTACGCAATCAGCTTCAACTGGCCTATGAAGGTGATGTGGCGCAAATTGATGCAAAATTGCAAACAAAACGCTCCATCAACGATATTTTTCGCCATGCACAAGCCACATTTAACCAATGGAGTACGCTTCCTCATGCCGAACGCAGTACCAACGCTCTTTTAAAGATGCTGGACTTTGATTTTTTTGAAGTGCTTGATTCCGTGACCATTGCTCGCTCTCGCAAACATATACAAAAATATTATGATACTTCCGACATCGGCAATTTTCCCACACGCTTAAAGCCCATATCCACAAGCCCAAGTCTTACCAATTTACAGGACGCCACAAGCTATAATGACATTTTTGAAAGCCTTATGCAGCTTTCTTTATCCATCTACACGCCTACGCAATTTATTTTGGACAGCAAGGCGCAAGAATACGCTGAAAAATACAGCGATAATGAAGTGAATATAGGTTTTACACAGGCAAGTCGTGAAAGTGGTATTCGCCGCTTAACCGCCATAAATCTCATGAAACGCATGGAAAGCTCTGTCCACGCTTTCAAGCTCACTTTGGAGCGTATCAAGGCGCAGATTGACAGCACGGTCAGCATGATTGAGCTGTATCCCATCGACAAAAATATGCAAGGCATTCTGCATTCCTTTACTCCCAAAGACAATGAGCTAGACGAAGATAGCCGTGGCTTTGAGGATATGTACACCACTGGCAAGAAAATTAAAATATACCTTGAAGATATGGACTATGTATCGTGGGGTGAAAGCCTCAAGCGTGACCAAACTCTACTTGAGAAAATCAGCAAGGATATTAGCAGTATTGACCATATTTATGACAGCAAATTGCAAAAGCTCTTGGACTTGATACGACACAAAATCGAAAAACCCATCAATATAAATAATGGGGTGAACAATAAAAAAATCATCATTTTTACTGCCTTTGCCGACACGGCGCAATATCTTTTTGAGCATGTAAGTAGCTTTGTTAAAGAAAACTTTGGCTTGCATCCTGCATTCCCTGAAAGTGTAACGATGAATCTACTAAAAGGTTTTATAAAATAAG
>CAYJHK010000308.1:0-2625 GCA_964369515.1 uncultured Desulfovibrionaceae bacterium | reverse complement strand
TTGGCGCAAGCAAAAGTTCCCCCCACAAAAAATATAGCAAATTAGAATGCCGTGGCCCCTTGAACATTTGGTGTAGTTTTTCGCTTGACATTCTTACTTCCTTTGGTTAGACCTGCGTCTATAGATACCCCATAGGGGTATACAGCATAAGGAGGCTTGTCAATGAAACAATGTATGGACGTGGACGCCGTGCAAAAAAGGCTAAGAAAAATTGAAGGACAAGTTCGTGGGGTACAAAAAATGGTTGACGAAGATAAGCCCTGTGAGCAAATCCTCATTCAAATCGGAGCCATAAAGTCAGCCTTGCATAAAACAGGGCAAGTTATCCTAGAGGGACATATGCACCATTGCGTGCTTGATGGTATAAGGCGTGGTGAAGAGGATGAGGTTATAGATAAACTCATTTCAGCTTTGAACCAATTTTCTAAAACCATTTAATATTACAGGAAGATGTTGTGAAAGATTACATTTTTGCTTTAAATTCCATACCCATGCTTTGGGTTTCCGGTTTGTTCTTATTGGCAAGTTTCATTCTTGAATATATCCTGCCCATAATGGGTTCAGAGTTTACCCTAGCTTTCAATCCGGCATGGGTTTCATTGTTGATTTCCGGTATCCCACTTGCTTACTTAGCCGTCCGCAATACGTTGCAAGGGCGCATCACATCTCCATTGCTTATAACAATTGCCATGTGCGCCGCTGTGTACATAGGCGATATTTTTGCTGCCGGCGAAGTTGCCTTCATTATGGCCATAGGTGAATGGCTTGAAGACCGTACCGTAGAAAAAGCTAAGAAGGGCATTGAGAAACTGTTGGATCTTGTGCCAAGCACAGGGCGCAAAATCACCGAACTTAGCGACGGAAAGACATCGGAACAAGTTATTGCTGCCGAGGATATTCATGTGGGCGATATTTTGCGCATTCTTCCCGGCGAAAGCTTTTCTTCCGACGGTATCATTGTCAGCGGTAATACCTCTGTGGATCAATCTATTATGACAGGAGAATCTCTTCCTGTGGATAAGATCTTGGGTGATGAAGTTTTCACCGGTACCATTAACCGCTTCGGCTCTGTGGATATTAAAGTCACAAAATCCTTCGCCAATTCTTCATTGCAAAAAATGATTAAACTTGTGGAGCAAGCTGAAAATTCCAAAGGCCCCACGCAAAAAATCGTTGATAAATGGGCTTCCATCTTGGTTCCCATGGCGTGTGTCATTGCCATCATTACCTATGCCATTTTCAACTTCATGCTTGGTAGACCCGATGATGCGCTTATTCGTGCCGTAACCATTCTTGTGGTATTTTGCCCTTGCGCCCTTGCTTTGGCAACGCCCACATCCATCATGGCAGCCATAGGCCAAGCTACCAAAAATGGTGTGCTTATTAAGTCCGGCGAAGCGTTGGAAATGATGGGGCAAGTGACTACTGTAGCGTTTGATAAAACAGGTACCATTACCGAAGGCAAGCTTTCCGTCAGCGATATTATACCCTTACACATAGAAGAAAAAGCTTTGTTGTCCATAGTTTCTTCGGTGGAAAGTCGCTCCGAGCATCCCTTGGGTAGAGCCATTACCCAATATGCCAAAGAAAAGAACATTGAACTTGTGAATATTGAAAATTTCAACATGGTTGTAGGCAAAGGTGTTTCGGCAAATGTTAATGATAAAATTATCTATTGCGGCAATGAAAAGCTCATTGAAGACCACACAAAGACTGAATTAACCTCAGAAATTATACAAAAAATGGATACGCTGCGCCATGAAGGTAAGGCTGTGGTTGTGGTTGCCGATGACACGGATGTTCTTGGCATCATCGGTCTTTCTGACACCATCAAGGAAACATCTCCCATTGCCATATCTTCACTCAATGGAGCAGGTATAGCTAAAACCGTACTTTTAACGGGTGACAATGAAAAGAGCGCCAATTTTATTGCGCAAAAAGTGGGTATCTCCGAAGTATACGCTTCCTTGCTCCCCGAAGGTAAGATGAATGCCGTACAGGAACTTAGCAAGAATAATGGGCATGTGTGTATGGTCGGGGATGGTGTTAATGACGCTCCGGCATTGAAAACTGCTTCTGTGGGTATTGCCATGGGTACCATGGGTAGCGATATAGCCATTGATGCCGCAGACATAGCCATCATGGGGGACGATATTTCCAAAATTTCCTACTTAAAAAAGCTTTCCAATGCTACCATTTTCTCCATTAAATTTAACATCACCTTGGCCATGACCATTAACTTTGCCGCTATCATTTTTTCGGTCATGGGCTGGCTGACTCCTGCCACCGGCGCGCTTGTGCATAATGCCGGTTCTGTGCTGGTTGTGCTTAATGCAGCGAGATTGTATGAGAAAAAGATAGAAGCCTAGCAGTGCACCCAAAAAGCATTATCTTCGGAGTTAAGCTACAACACAGACAACTCATACATGTCTATATTGTCATGCTTAGCGAACAAGTGCCGGCAAGAATAGCCCCGTTTGCTATGAGGACAACGCAGGGGCTATTCTCCTTTATTTTTTACGATAAAAGATCATTACCACGATGTTTGCCAACATACTAGCTGTAAAGCGAAGGAAACACTGATTAATTATTTTTTTGAGGGGGGAAGGGGAACTTTTGCCAAAA
>CAYJHK010000307.1:0-2625 GCA_964369515.1 uncultured Desulfovibrionaceae bacterium | reverse complement strand
CCCCCTTTCCAAAAAACTTTCACGCGAATTTTTCTTACGAAAAATTCTTTTAAAAGTAGTCGATGCCCTTAACGATTTTCGGTTATGGTGCTGTTTTTGCTTGTTTTACGCCGTTGGATGCTGCGCCACAGCCAAATGGCCAGCAATATGACATAGGTAGCGAGCAGTACTTTCATATTTTGTAGGGTATGCAGTGGATTGTCCCATGACCATGAAAAGGTACCTTCTCTAAATGCATAGGCAATAAGCAAGCTTAGGCCAAGTACCAACCACGCAGGCCACAGCCATTGCATGGGGAATGCATCTTCAAAGAAGAAAGATTTTCTATAAAATCGCCTTCTTCCGGAAATAATGGAGAGAAAGAGCATGAAAAACATGAGAACTATATAGAGGTTTAGTCCACGAAAGATAGCCGCCGAAAGTCCGAGTGTTAAGAAAAATCCCGTGAGCCACCATGCCTTTTTCTGTCTGATTTCAAGGCCATAGGCCAGGAATAAGAGCAGTGCCCCTGAGAGCGTACACAGCATTTGCAAGACATCAAGCATAGCTGTAGACCAATCCAAGGACAGGAAGAATGTCCCCTTTTGCCAAATGGGAAGTTCGGCGAAAATAAGCATAAGCGTTCCCACCACAAAGGTTATTCGTGCATTGATACTGTGCGAAAGTACGGAAAGCCAGCGACCGGCACTGCGTAAAATGCCTCTATTGTGACGTATTTCGTACACGGCAAGGATAAGCGCCGCCATGAGCAGGGGAAGGATAAAATAGATAAGGCGAAAGCATAAGACCACAGCTATGACCATTTGCTCGTTGGACGTGTGCGTCAGATGTAGGATGACCAGCTCAAAAACGCCCACACCGCCGGGAACGTGCGTTAAAACCACAGCCACTTGCGCCATAAGGTAACTTGGTAAAAATTGTCCGAAGCTTACGCCCAAATCCGGTGAGAAGAGCACATACATGCAAGCTGCCGCAACTATAAGGTCTATGCCCGCCACAGCGGCTTGAAGTAGGGCAATTTTCAAGGTGGGAAAGGCAAATTCCTTCCCAAAAACCTTAATGGGCGTGCGGACAAAATGGCAGGCAACAAAATAAATAAGCGTGACAGAAAGTAAGAGCACTCCCAAAATGCGCACGTCCTTGACGGGGAAAGCTTCTAAGAATTCCGCAGGGATAACCGGTGGGGCAATGATGAATACAAGGCCGCATAAACCAAGCGCACCCACCCAGAATGTCACCGCAAGCATGAGCACAAGGCGTACTATATCATGCAGAGAAAATCCCCACGTAGCGTAAAAACGATAGCGTACCGTGGTTCCGCCAAGCAAAGCACCGAAATTATAGCTGACAGTTTGACCAATAAATGAGACCAAGGACACCCTTTGCAAGGGGAGCGGTTTTTTGATGGCCACCAGTGCAAGCCAATCGTAACCTATTAAAATAAGGTAATTTACAATCATGAGACCTATGGAAGCCAACAGCCGCCAATTGGAGATTTGAGATAGACTTTCTTGAATTTGCTCAAAGCTGTAAGCCTTCAACTTATTGTATAAAAGGTACATGGCTCCCACAAAGATGATGGAAATAAGTATGGGCCCAAGATGACGTAAATATTTTTTCATAAATCGAAACTTCCCTTATTGTGGCAGTGTATTTACAGAAAGTATTTCTTGCTACATCCACTGAAATACACATAATATAGCCGCTTGGCAATGATAAAATTCCCTTGACTTCACGCACCATTAGACCTATAGTATTTGAACAGTAAAAACTTCGTACGCTCCTTTGTGAAATGCAATGGGCGTTATTTTTTTTATAAAAGAGGAAAATATTTATGAATATTCCAATTTCGAAACAAGGCTTTGCACAACTGGAAACGGAACTTGAGCACTTAAAGAGTGAAAGGCCAAATATTATTCAAGCCATCAAAGAAGCACGAGAAGAAGGCGATCTTAAAGAAAATGCCGGTTACGATGCCGCTCGTGAACGGCAAGGCATGACAGAAGCTCGAATTACCTATATCGAATCACGCATGAGTCAATTTCAAATCATTGATTTGGATAGTCTTGCCAGCGATAAGGTTATTTTCGGTGCCACGGTGGAAGTGGAAGACGTGGATACGGGAGAGGCCAAGACCTTCACCTTGCTTGGCCCTGATGAGGCGGATTTTGCTTCCGGTTCCATTTCGGTACTCTCACCCGTGGGCAAGGCTTTGCTTGGTAAGGAAGAAGGCGATGAAGTAAGCGTGGATATTCCCCGTGGGCGTGTAACGTATGAAATTATTTCCCTAAAATTTTTGGGTAGCTCCAGAACCGCCTAACAACCTGTTAAAAAACTCAATTTCATACAGGCTGTTCAAAAAGTGCCCACTCTGTGAAGGTCGCAAGGAAGCGAAAAAGTGAAGGGCATCGCAGTGTGTTCACGTGATTTCGAATGTGTTAATAATTCTCATTAACATATAAAAATTTCTTGGCTACTTGAGTTTTTCAGTAATTATAAAGTTAATTTTTACAATAACTTATTCTAGAAATGGATTTTTTGCCGCAGGCCGTGCTTTTGATAATCTGCGGTAGCAGATTTTCAAAAGGTACGGATTGCTGGTTTTTGTGCGATTTTGAGGGGCTT
>CAYJHK010000306.1:0-2627 GCA_964369515.1 uncultured Desulfovibrionaceae bacterium | reverse complement strand
AGACCTTTTTCCAAAAAGGTCCCTCCCCCAAGAAAATTTTACAAAATTAGAATCACATAGGTACTGTATGACGAAACTAATATGCACCGTCTGGCTGAGCGGTCTTTCCCATGACGGGCGTGCCTTAGGCAGAATTGACGCAACTGCCCAAAGTAGCTTAGGTGATGCGCCGGACGTGTGTTCCCAAATTACGCCGCTTTCGCAGATTACGCAGACTTTGCAAACCGGTCAGCTTGGCTCCCTAAAAAACGGTCAGGTGATTTTTGTGGATAACGCCCTCCCCGGGCAAACCGTCCGTGCCATAATCACCAAGAATAAAAAATCCTATGCCGAAGCAACATGCCTCGAAGTGCTGGAAGATGCGCACACGAGCAGACCTGCCCCCTGTGAGCACGCCGCAAAATGCGGTGGCTGCCCACTCCAAACCATGCCCTACGCCGACCAACTTTATTGGAAAGAGCGCATGGTTAGGGATGCCCTGCAACGCATAGCCAAAATTCCCCAAGAGGAACTATGCAATATTCAAAGCATAGTTCCATCGCCCAAGCAGTGGACATATCGAAACAAAATGGAGTTTGCCTTTGGTTATGCCAATGAACATGATCATCAAGAGCACAAACTCACCCTTGGTCTGAGGGCAAGAGCTTCACATAAAGTCATACCTGTGCCTCATTGCAGGCTTATGCCGCAACATTGCCTAGAAATACTGGAAGATTTACGCCGGCTCTGCCAAGAAGGCGAACTGAACGCATGGGACGAAGAATTAAATCAAAACTCATGCCTAATGCACATCTTGCGTCATGCCGTCATCCGCACAAGCAATGAAGCAAAGCACATCGTACTCAACCTCATCACCGCCAAAGCTCAAAAAAACATACGTGAACGCATTGCCGACATTGGGCGGCAAATCATGAATAATCATAAGGACGTAATGGGTTTTGTCCACGATGAAACCGGTTCACGCCTGCTGTTTGCACAAGGCGAAAAAACCATCACCACGCTTGGACAAAGCACTTTAAGCCAACGTCTCTCACACATAGACTATGATTATGGGCACGATAATTTTTTTCAAATCAATACACAAGCCACAGAAAAATTAATTCAGCTTCTGGAGAGCAGCACGGAAAAGCTTATACACTCTGCCAAGCAGCAAAACTCTTGCCTCTGGGATATATATTGTGGTGTGGGGGCGCCGGGGCTTGCGCTGGCACGTTGCTTTTCCGCACTCTATGGTGTTGAAATCAATAAAAACGCCATTGCCATGGCCAAGCACAATGCGCAAAGACTTGGTATGCAACACTGTCACTATGTTGCAGGCGATGCAAAAAAAATTTTGCGTCGATGGCCGCATCCGCAAGTGGTTTTGGCAGACCCCCCACGCTTCGGACTACACCCTGATATTATTAAAGTTTTTTTACACACGCAGCCAAAATACATACTTTATATATCGTGCAATCCGGCAAGCCTTGCTCGTGATTTGGCATTGCTTTCCAAGGATTATTTTTTGAAACAGCTTACACCATTAGATTTTTTTCCGCAAACAGCGCATGTGGAAACTTTAAGCCTATTACAAAGAAGAGCAACTTTGTGACTTGCACAGTGCAATTTATTTTGCTAGATGCATCCTCACTGCATGATTCTTTGGTGCAGGTTTACCATTTTAAGGAGTGTATTTCACCATGAAAAAACTTTTCGCCCTATGTCTTTTTGCTATACTTTTAGCAACTTCGCCTGCAAACGCTGCGCAAAAAACCTATATTAACGGCATCGACGCCAACTATCCGCCTTTCGGATACATAGATGAGAAAACAGGCAAGCCTGCCGGTTTTGATGTGGAATCCATGGATTGGATTGCAAAAAAGATGGGCTTTCAAGTGGAGCACAAGCCCATTGCATGGGATGGAATTATTCCGGCACTTTTGGCCAAGCAAATTGATATGATTGCCTCCGGCATGAGCATCACCGACGATCGCCGTAAAATGGTTGAATTTTCCAACCCTTACTGGGAAGTTTCGCGCGTATTTATCGCCGCAAAAGACTCTGAACTCACCCCTGCAAAAGTATTAACAACACCCATAAAGCTTGGTGTTCAGCGTGGAACTTCCGAGGCTTCCGATTTCCAAAAAGAGAAAAAAGATAAAAAATATCCGCTGGAAGTTCTATATTATGATTCAGCTCCGCTTATCGTCGAAGACTTGATTAATGGCCGCATCCAAGCAGGTCTTATGGATAAATTACCTGCCGATGATTCCATCAGCAAGGGTAAAGCCGTAAAAATCATCGGTACCCATGGCAAGCCCGACAACTTTGGTGTGGCTGTGCGTAAAGATGATGCAGGCTTACGCCAAATGATTGATGAAGGCTACAAATTGCTCATGGCCGACCCTCACTGGATTGAATTGCAAAATAAATATCTGAAAAAGAAATAATTCATATAACAATATATAACACCTTCACGCTGTTACGATTAAACCGTGAAGGTGTCATAAACGAAAGAGCATACTTCATTGATAAATAAATATGTGGCTATTGCCTTAACTCAGCAAGATTAAAATTAAGCTTATTTTCCAAAGCTTTACACTATACTCAGATTTTGTTGGCTCATCCCGATAGGGATGAGCAATGGG
>CAYJHK010000305.1:0-2635 GCA_964369515.1 uncultured Desulfovibrionaceae bacterium | reverse complement strand
TTAAAAATGAATAAATTCATAGTCGCCAAAATAGCCAAATTGTTCATATAGCCAAAGCCATTCTTCTTCATCAAAAAGGGAGCGTGCTGTCAATGCCCAGCATTCAAGGGCAAACATTTCTTGTGCATTGCGATAACTTTCCACACAAAGGTAGGCATTTTTTGCCACTCTATTCATTTCCGGTAATGTCTTTGCTAAGTCATAAATGGGTAAGTTGTGTAAGGTTGCAATGGAAAAAACAAAGTCAAACTCATTGTCTGCAAATTTCCAAGGTGTATCTTCTGCTTTTTGCACAAAAAGATTATTGCGTATTTCTTCCTTACTATTTTCAATGGCATATTCAGAAATATCAAAGCCGCAAACATGGCAATCAGGGACAGCATTGGTAAACTCATAAAGCAAAAAGCCCTTACCACAGCCCACTTCTAAAATTTTTGCTCCGGATTTTAAGTTATAAGTTTCAGCCATTTTTTCAGCAACAGGTAGCCAACGCCCATCGTATTTATAACCCCCAAAACCATAACGCCTTTCACCGTCAAAAAAATCCTTTCCATACTCTCTTGCAATTTCCATGCAATGTACTTTATCGTCCATCATACGCGCTAAGTAATCACGTTTAGTAGAGGTGTGCAATGTAGAAAAAAAATCTCTTTTTATATTCATTTATTTACTCAAAGTGGTTGTAAAAGTTTTATGAACAGAATTTGCTATTTGTTCGGCATCTAATCCAAAAAATTGTAAAATATCATTCTGTGAACCATGTTGGCTAAAAAAAGCATCGGGTAATGCTAATTTTAAAAAGGCAGGGCAATTTTTAAGATTATTTTCGGCTAATATTTCTGCCACAGCAGAACCAAGACCACCGGTGCGAACATGTTCTTCTAGGCTGACAACAAGGCGCGAATATTTGGCATGTGCTAAAATATTTTCGCTATCAAGAGGCTTTATGGTATGATTATGCAAAATCCGCACAGATAAATTATTGCTTTCTAAAATTTTTGCTGCATCTAAAGCACGTTGTGTTGCAATGCCTGTTGTTATAAATAAAATATCAACATTTCTAGGTGCACTTGGTGTCATATCAATGGCTTGTCCAATGATACACGGTATAGCATCACTGCTTACTATAGTATCACCACCCTTAGCAAGCCGAATATAAACAGGCCCATCAATATCCATAGTCAATGGCATAAGACGTGCCATTTCTGTAGCATCACATGGAGCAAGTATGGTCATATTTGGCAATGGGCGAAGTGCCGCAAAGTCTTCTGCTGCAAGGTGCGTTGGTCCAAGCGGCGCATAGACAAGTCCACCACCGCTGGCAATTAAACGCACTTTTGCTTTATTTAAGCATAAATCAAGATAAATTTGTTCAAAACAGCGTCGAAACAAAAAAGAAGCAATGGTATTAATATAAACTACTTTGCCCTCTAATGCCATACCGGCGGCCATACCAATGATATGCTGCTCGCTAATACCTTCACGAAAAATACGTTCTGGAAATTCGGCACGAAAATCTTCCATAACTCCAAAGCCCAAATCTGAACCGATAAAGCAAATTCTTTCATCTATTCTTGCAAGCTCTAATACTTGCTTAAGTGAGGTTTTTCTCATGCTAAGTTCTCCCAAGCATTTTCCAATTCAGCACAAAGCGTATTATATTCATCATCGCTAAGGCGTGTTTTATGATGCCAAGCTAGATTACGCTCAAGGGATGTTATACCTTTTCCTTTTATTGTATGACAAATAATAGCAGACGGTTTGTCTTTCATAAAAGGTACTTGCTTTAATACAGTGCTAAGGTCTGCCAGATTATGCCCATCAACTTCTTTAACAGTCATGCCAAACGCTTTAAATTTATCCGCTAATGGTTCAAGCGGTATGATTTCATGCACATCACCCCATGATTGCTGTTTATTGTAATCAATTAATATAGTAAAATTATTTAACTTATTTTTGGAGGCAGATAGGCAGGCTTCCCAAACACTGCCCTCGTTAAGCTCTCCATCACCTGTGAGCACAAATACATGAGACGAGCACTTGTTTATACGCATGGCATTGGCAATGCCCACACCAATGGAAGGACCATGTCCGAGGCTACCGGTTGTTGCTTCCACGCCGGGAGTTGAACCACGTTCTGGGTGACCGCCTAAGTGACTATTAAAGGAACAAAACTTATCAATGTCACTCATGGGAAAAAATCCTTTGTCCGCTAGCATTGTATAGAGTGCAATGCAACCATGCCCTTTGGATAGGATAAAACGGTCTCGTTCAGTCCAATCAGGCTCATTTTGGCGTATTTTTAAAATTTCATCATATAGAACTCGTATAATATCAATGCAAGACAATGCACTTGGCAGATGCCCTCTGCCACCGTGATAAAGTGTTTTTAGCATAATAAGGCGTAAATCAAAAGCACGCTTATCGAGTCTTGTAGGTAATATATTGTTACTCATAGTGTTTCCAAAAAATTTTGTTCATATTATAAAATCTTATTTAACTAGAATTCTCTTAAGTTATTGGTTAATTATGGCAAGCAACATGCATTATGTCAATGTATATGTTTAAATACTTAACTTTCGGATCACGTGATTCTGAATATATTAATAGTAACTATTGGCAATAATAGCTGTTC
>CAYJHK010000304.1:0-2638 GCA_964369515.1 uncultured Desulfovibrionaceae bacterium | reverse complement strand
TTGTCTTTGGCTTGCTCCCCTGCGGGGCTTGACCGCATCCTGCGGTCTGCCGATTACAGTGCGTTCAAAAAGGGTGAAATACAAGGAGAAATTCAAACGCAAGGCGCGCCGTGTATACAGACATACACAAGCGGTTTGCGTTTGAAATTTTGACGCAGTAGTTTACCCTTTTTCAACTGCCCGGATAACGCTTGGTTGCACGTCCTGTGCAACACAAGCTATCGCAAGCGTCGCCTGCGCCGGAAGTAAATTCCGGCTTGTCTTTGGCTTGCTCCCCTGCGGGGCTTGACCGCATCCTGCGGTCTGCCGATTACAGTGCGTTCAAAAAGGGTGAAATACAAGGAGAAATTCAAACGCAAGGCGCGCCGTGTATACAGACATACACAAGCGGTTTGCGTTTGAAATTTTGACGCAGTAGTTTACCCTTTTTCAACGCACTGCTATTTATCTAGTGTATCAAGATGTAACACATCCTTAGGAACTTCCCCTGAGCCGGGGATAACGTTTGTTTCGGGGTTTAAGTTATACCAATTAAACCACATACTATAAATACCAAAGTATTGATGCATGGAAGCATCCTTCATATTTCCCTCAAGAGCTTTGCCACTGGCTATATCCCACAAGGTTTTTGTTTCTATGTCAATGAGTTTGCCATCTTGCAAAACAAAAAGGGACGGCTTTTCCCACACTTGCCTACTATACACTCGCACAACATCAAGTTTTGTATCATGCACGGCAAGCATGGGATTTCCGGCCACAAAAAAGTTTACCGTGCCTTGTTTTTTGACATAGGCTATGTCAACAGCAAGGCGAAATTCCGGAAACTCAAGGCCAATGACTTCATTCTTATACGGTAAACGCAAATCTTTGTAGCGTACAGGGTAGATAAGAATGTCGTTATCGTAATATGTATCTTTTTTCAAATAATTCCCATAAGGATCCCGACCATAAACCTTGCGACTTCCGGAGGGAGCATTGAGCACTAGAGCCTCAGTAAAAACTTCCTTTGCCGCCTTCCATGTAGTCCAAAATACAGGAATTTGTGCAAGCCCACGCCCTGTGAGCGGCCCTTCAAAGGCTATACCCATGGCTTGGAGCCAAAGGGAGCCTGTGGTGCGGTCAATGAGCACAGAATTTCCGCCATAAAGACTGCCTTCTGCATCAAAATACAAGTCAGTTCCATCTAATTTAGTATTGTAGGCGGCAAGAGATCCCGTTATGGGGCAGTAGGTGACAGCGTAAGAATTAAGCCCAAACAGTTCATTGGAAACCTGATGCCAAACCATTATACGCTGCGGATAGATGCGTACTCCTTCCGGAAAAAGAACCACAAATACAGGTTCAGCTCCATTAAGTGTTAAATCAGCGTCCATTACACGTCCAAAAGTGGGACGATAAAACGATGATATGGCTCCGTGCGCCACTTGAGTGTTGGTAAGTTGACCGGAAAGAGAGCTTAATTCCTCAAGGCTTCGGGGAAGCCCCAAGGCTTTACTTGGTAAAATATGTATACAAAACAACAAAATAAAGAAAGAAATTCCTTTCGCAACATTCATACATTTCCCCCTTCGCTACGTTTTGCTATGCACCGATAAGGTCTCTATTAAGATGATTGCTAAAGACATACTCACGCAAGGCTTGCGGCCATGCCCTTGGGTTTATGCCCAGGGCTTCGGCAAGTTTTGAATTGTTGAGCACGGAAAAAGCCGGACGAACAGCTTTTTGTGGCCACTCATCGGAGTTAATGGGGCAAATATGATTGGGGAGTTCAGCAACAGCCAAAGCTTCACAGGCCAACTCATACCATGATGCACGCCCACTATTTACGGCATTATAGATGCCCGTAAGTTTTTTATTGGCACAAAGCATACTCCAATTAGCCAAGTCTATGGTATAAGTGGGCGAGCCCACCTGATCGGCTACTATGGTAAGTTCCTTCTCGTAACTATGCATAATTTTTGAAACAAAATTCTCTTTACATGGACCAAAAAGCCAAGCAGTGCGCAATATACAGCTGTGCTCGGGAGCATGAGTAAGCACAGCCTCTTCGCCTGCGAGTTTGCTGCGTCCGTATGCCGACAGTGGCTCTACCGGACTTTCTTCCGTATACGGTCTGTCTTCCTTGCCGGAAAAACAAAAATCCGTACTGTAATGGGTGAGGTGCAAGTTGTAACTCTTGGTCAGCTGAGCAAGTCCAGCAGGGAATGCTCTGTTCAATACAAAAGCTGTGTTTTCATCATCTTCGGCAGCATCCACCTGTGTATAAGCTATGGCATTAAATAGATGCGAAGGCCTATGTTTTTGAATGCAATTTTCAATGAAAGAAATGTTTAAAATATTTCCATCGCTACGTCCGATGGTTGTTACATGCCACTGATTAGCTGTCAATGTGCGCACCAGTGCACGCCCAAGAAGTCCTGTGTTTCCACCAAATATGAGTGCTCGGTTGGTCATAAACGTCCTCCGTAACATTTGCTGTAGAATATATATTTAAACATTAGAGGTCAATATTTTTTATAACCGCATCTTAACGTCTTAATCAGCATAAATATTAGATAAATAGATTTTTACAACAGTTTGAATTACATTAAGAATTGCTCCAATTTGTTTTTCTGTAGTGCCTGCGCCTTCATATATA
>CAYJHK010000303.1:0-2641 GCA_964369515.1 uncultured Desulfovibrionaceae bacterium | reverse complement strand
GACCAGACACGCTCCAAGGATGCCAATGACATTTGGATAGAGTTTGACCTTGGTTTGCAATCGGCCAATCCGCAAAGCCCATGGCAGACATCTAACGGTTCAGGTGGTTTGGAAGCTGTTGACAGATTATTCAGTTCAGATGGTGCGACCATAGCTGGATTATCTGATGGAGACGGCGGTTCGATAGCGGGAAGCACTCCAACAGAAGCCGATAAAGCTAGCATAGCAGATATGGGTATTACTGCACCTGCTACCGCTCCTAACTATCTGGAACTGGCAACACTCATACCCAATGAAGCCGAGACGGGTGCGTCCACCAGTGTTAATGAGGATTCTTACACCAGCTTCGGTTCGCAAGACGGGTACCCTGCCGGTGACTTGACCAATGTAAACATCGATGCCGATGGTGTGGTTTTCGGGATATATTCCAATGGTGTGAATTTACCGCTCTATCAAATAGCCATGTATGACTTTGTGAATCCGCAAGGTTTGTATCGTGAAGGCGGCAATCTTTTCTCTGAAACATTGGAGTCGGGAAGTATTCAACAGGCGCAGGCAGGAATTGCCGGTATGGGATCCATCAATGCCTATAATATTGAGCAATCCAACGTGGATATGACACGGGAATTTGTGCAGATGATTGCTACGCAGCGTGGCTTCCAATCCAACTCAAAAGGTATCACCACTGTGGATACCATGCTTGAGCTAGTTATCAATATGAAGCGATAAACCTCATAAGTGTACTCCATGGTCTTTTGGCGGCTGTCCCGAAACAGCCGCTTTTTTTTGGGGTGAAGTTATTAAAAAACCTTGCCAAGAGTGGGAAAAGGTATTATATTGAATCTGTGGGTAGGAAATGCGTTTAACATCCCCTACCCGTGGGGCAATCCCCTGTATTAAGTTATACAAGTTTCAAGCCCGGTATGGAGTCCAACGTCCTGCCGGGCTTGAAACGTTTTAAATGGAAAAGCCATATTATACAACACTCCTAAGAGCTAGCACAAGCCCATCAATATCTTCCTTATTCGTTGCAAACGAAGTCACAAAGCGAATGGCCTGCGTGTGTTCTTGTTTATCCCACACTTCAAAGGCGTAACTAAGAGCCAATTTTTCCGCCGCAGCATGGGGCAAAATAGGGAAGACTTGATTGGTCTCCGTAGGGATAAGCAAGGGAATTTGTAGTTCAGCAAGCCTTGCGTCAAGATAAGCGGCCAGCTCATTGGCATGTTGAGCCAGCTTAAAATACAGCCCGTCGTTGAAAAGAGCTTCAAATTGCGCTGCCACCAGCCAGCCCTTAGCCAGCAAAGCACCACGTTGTTTACACGCATAACGAAAATATTTTTGCACATCTGCATTGGGCAATACAAGTGCCTCCCCAAAAAATGCGCCATTTTTTGTACCGCCAATATAAAAGGCATCGCACAGCTTAGCCAGCTTTGCGAGCGTGAGGTCTGTTGAACCACGGGAAGCGGAAGATGCGTTTTTGCTCAGCGCAACTCCAAGACGTGCCCCGTCCACAAATAAATACAACTCAAGCTCCTTGCAAACATCAGAAATTGCAGCTATTTCTTCATATGTATACACGCCCCCAAGCTCGGTGGCTTGCGAAATATACACAAGCTTCGCTTGCACCATATGTTCATTATTATGGATATTTACAACCTCTCGAATGGCTTCGGGATTTAACTTTCCGTCATAACTTTTGCAGGTTATGACCTTATGCCCCGTGGCCTCAACAGCTCCCGTTTCATGCACGGCAATATGTCCGCTTTCAGCTGCAATTACAGCCTGATACGGACGCAAAAAAGCCGCAATAACCAGTAGGTTGGTGAGCGTTCCGCCTGCCAAAAAATGTACCTGCGCCTGCGCACATTCACATAAGGCTCGCAAAGCATCGCCGGCTCTTTCTGATATTATATCACAGCCATAACCGGCATACTCCACGGAACAGGTGGCGGCAAGAGCTTGTAAAACGCTTGGATGGCACGTTTGATTGTAATCATTACGGAATTTTTCGATAATATGCATAATTTTTCCTTATATGAGACCTATGCACAACCCATGTCTTTAAAAGTTTTATTCATGAACGCACAATTTAACAATCGCAATCACTTAAGTTTTGACGTCAGCTAAAAAAAACTTGCCAAGCGTGGGAAAAGGTATTATTATGAAACCTGTGGGTAGGAAATGCGTTTAGAACATCCCCTACCCGTGGGGCAATCCCCCTGTATTTGGAGAATACAAGTTTCAAGCCCGGTATGGAGTGCAACGTCCTGCCGGGCTTGAAACGTTTTAACGGTCTATACGTTTAACGATCAATGACACAATGACGCCCGCAACTACTGCTACGAGAAGGTCACGCAAGAAGTGTTCCATAGGACACCTCCTTAGTAAGAAACTCGGAGGACTGCCCAAAATGCTTTTATAATTCTTTTTATTTTTTTGCAAGAAAATTTTGCCAAGGGGTTAAAACATGGATTGTTTCGCTGCACTCGCAATTCTAATTTTGTAAAATTTTCTTGGGGGAGGGACCTTTTTGGAAAAAGGCCTCCTCCCCCAAACCCCCACCCCCAAAAACTTTTCATGCGCCATATTATTTACTTCGTAAATAATATGGCTATAATAGCTCAATTCTAGGCAG